>SLCQ01000167.1 GCA_007125745.1 Nitrincola sp. | reverse complement strand
TTTACTGTAGACCCTGCTCGTCAACCAGGTGCTCGCCATTTAGCGCAAATCCGTCAACAGCTTGATGCTGGTAATGCAGTCTGTGTGTTCAGCGAACCACAATTCACTAGCGCAGTGGTTGAAACCATTACTCGCGGTACCGGTGTTGGTCATGGCGTACTGGATCCATTAGCCCGTGATTTTACGCCATCTGTGACCGCTTATCTTGATTATCTTCAGCAGTTGGCTGATGCTTTTAGTGGCTGCTTAGAGGGCTAATCTTTTTAGTTTGAAAAGCTTCACAAGCCTGGATGGGGTGAGTATAATTCGCCCCACTCAAAACGCAGATGTGGTGGAATTGGTAGACACGCTAGCTTCAGGTGCTAGTGCTTTTACGGGCGTGGGAGTTCGAGTCTCCCCATCTGCACCATCCTTGATATTACTCTTACTACTTTTAATATATGATGCCTGTTTCATAATGTTAAGGCATAGGAGCTCACTAGTTATCTTCGCGATTTTCTCATCTAGAATAAAAAAAAAGCCTACTCAGTAAACTGAGTAGGCTGCTGCATAAATCTTTATAGGGTGAGAGAGGTGCTAACTAATCGGGTGAAGATTAGTTAATGCAGCTAACAAATAGATTGAGTAACTCAGAGCTTATACAACGTGTAAGCTAACTTGAACGATGACCGGTAAAATTGCCACCAAAAAAGCGCCAACGATAAGTGCAATTGATGGGACAAGACCTATATTTTCATAGGCTTCTTGATGCGCATTGCTCATGACTGTCTCCAGTGTGATGTAAAAAAGATTAAAAAGTTAATTAATCTAACTAAAGCAAAAGAGATGCCAATATTTTAGTGGGCTAAAAAAAATAATATTTATATCTGATTTATAAAGGTTTCTTTACTGCAGATGATAACATCATGCTCAATTGTTCCGAAGGGCATTCCAGTAAAAGTGCCATAAATGGCATTTTAGTTATTATCTATGCCATAAGTGGCGTTTTGGAAGAGGGGTTGCTTGTAAAAAGCCTAGCTTAAATCGACAAAGTCTTGTTGTCTCAATGCTTCATATACTAGCACTGCGACAGTGTTTGATAGGTTTAGGCTTCGGCTGTTAGTGCGCATTGGAATTCTTAATATTTGGTCAGAAGGAAATGCGTCAAGAATGTCTCTAGGTAGGCCACGTGTCTCAGGGCCAAATATAAAGCAGTCCCCCTCTTGATAGCTAATTTGGTGATAGTAAATGGCTCCTTTAGTGGATAGTGCAAAAATACGTTTAGGAAGTATTTCGCTTTTAAAACTATTAAAGCAAGGCCAGATCTTTATATTAGTAAATTCATGATAATCAAGACCTGCTCTACGTAGAGCTTTTGCTTCCATTGAGAAACCTAGTGGTTCGATTAAGTGTAACTGACAACCAGTATTTGCTGCGAGTCGAATAATATTACCTGTGTTCGGAGGTATTTCAGGCTGATAGAGAATGATATGAATCATAGTGCCTACGTAAATATATTTGTTAGTAATTCACCAATTTTTCTAATCTGCTCTAGGCATACACTATGAGTTATAGGGTAAGAAAAATACTGTACATTATAGCCTTCAGTTATTAGATGGTCTCTAGCGTTGGACCCCAAAACCTCCGACACTACGTCATCATAGATCCCGTGCATAATAAATATTGGAATTTCTTGGTTAGCGGGGTGCTTATTAAGCGTTTTTTCGGTTGCGAAATAAGCTGAGAGAGCTAATAGTCCAGCCAAAGGCTTGGGGAAGCTAAGGGCTACTTGATAAGCAACGGCGCCACCTTGTGAAAATCCAGCGATGAAAATTCTGTTTGAAGGAATACCTAAATCTATCTGTTGATTAATAATGTTTACGATATTATCAGCAGATGCGCAAAGTTGTTTGGTATCAATTTTGCGCTCTAACTGTATCTCCAAAATGTCGTACCAAGCTGGCATGATCATGCCACCATTAATAGTGACCGGTATTTCTGGTGCGTGTGGAAAGATAAATCGAGTGGCTAATGTCTCAGGCAACTTAAGTTCAGGTACCACCGGTGCAAAGTCATGTCCATCAGCACCTAAGCCATGTAACCAGATCACGCAACTGTCTGCAGGTTGTTTTGGTTCAATTGTTAGGTTGGGTAGCATGATAGTTCTCCAGTGGTTAAACAAAGAGGATGAAGCGTTGGTGCAAGTGCTATTGAGCTAGCTTACAGTAAATATTCTAGAAGTAGGGGGTATTGAATAAAGTTTATTAAGGTATGAAAACAAAAAAAGCCTGCATTTGAGTGCAAGCTTTTTAAGTAATGGTGCCCGGAGGCGGAATCGAACCACCGACACGAGGATTTTCAATCCTCTGCTCTACCGACTGAGCTATCCGGGCTAACCGAGGCGCGTATTAAAATAAATTTAAGCGCTTACGTCAACACCTTTACCTGTTTTCTGCTAAATATTTTTCAATTTGGTGATTAAAGGGGCTGTTGCTGTGTGATGCAATGAATGTTTCCACCGCCTAATAGTATTTCTCTTCCCGGAACTTGAACCACCTGATGTTGTGGGCAAAGCGATTGAACGATCTCCTTTGCTACGCTATCCATAGGGTCGTTAAAGGACGGCATGACTATGCCGCCGTTGCAGAATAGAAAGTTGATATAGCTTCCTGCGAGCCGATTTCCTTCTTTTCTCGGCTGAGTGGCATCTATTGGGTCGACGCCAGCAGCTTCTTCAGCCGTCATGAAAAGAGGGCCAGGTACAGGCAGTTTGTGTACCTGAATGGGGCGTCCTTTCGCATCTGTTTGTTGGCTAAGGTAGTCAAATGCGAGCCTTGAGTGTTCGTATTGTGGGTCATTTTGATCATCAGTCCATGCTAGCAGTATCTTTCCTGGTGCAATAAAGCAGGCCATGTTGTCGATATGCTCATCGGTCTCATCTTCAACAATGCCACGAGGTAGCCAGAGGGTTTTATCGATGCCTAGAGACTGCTTCAGCTCCGCTTCGATCTCTTCCCTGCTGAGTTGAGGGTTACGGTTTGGATTGAGTAAGCAGTATTCAGTGGTCAGTAGTGTGCCTTCTCCATCCACATGGATGGCTCCCCCTTCAAGAACTAGGTTTGCGCGATAGCGAGACAACCCTTCAATTTGAAGTACTTTACGAGCAACTAGATCATCTTGATCCCATGGAAAATACAAACCGCCTTGTAGACCACCCCAGGCATTAAATATCCAGTCGACTCCTCGAACTTCACCCGCTAAGTTTTTGACAAAAGTTGGTCCGGTGTCCCGCATCCAGGCATCGTTGTTACTGATCTCGACAAGCCGTATGGCAGGCTGTTCAGCGAGATGGGCGGCGGCATTTTCGAACTGGGCGGCTGAAACGCCGATGGTCACGGGCTCAAACTGGGCGATCGCTTTAGCGACGCTACAGAAGGCGTGTTGAGCGGGTTTGGCCCCCAGTCGCCAGTTGTCCTGACGTTCAGGCCAGATCATCCAGGTTTGTTTATGAGGGTGCCATTCGGCAGGCATACTAAAGCCATCTGCAAAGGGAGTGCTGTGTAACGTAGGACTCGCCATTACCAGGTTTCTCCATCTTTACTGAGTAATACCGGGAAGAGGTCGGTACGACGATCACGGAAAACCCCCCAGCTATGACGCTTATGAGCGATGAGATCCAGATCAAAGCTGTGGACAAGAACACCGGTATCATCTCGACCAAAAGCGGCTACGCGTTGACCTGTTTCATCGGCAATAAAAGAGGAGCCATAAAAGGTTATGGCAGAGTCGCCCTCCGTCTCTCTTCCAGTCCGGTTGCTAGCAATCAGTGGTACTAGGTTAGCGCCAGCATGTCCGCATTGAACTGTCTGCCAATGATCTTTTGAGTCGAGTCCTGAATCATGCGGTTCGCTACCAATAGCGGTGGGGTAAAATAGTAGTTCGGCACCCATTAAAGCCATCGCCCGTGCACACTCCGGATACCATTGATCCCAGCAGATCCCTACGCCGATACGCGCATAGGCAGTATCCCAGACTTCAAATCCGGTATCGCCCGGTGTGAAGTAGAATTTCTCTGAATAGCCCGGGCCATCAGGTATATGGCTTTTACGATATATCCCCAGTAAGCTTCCGTCAGCATCAATAATCGCGATGCTGTTGTAGAAAGCATTGTTACAACGTTCATAAAAGCTAATAGGAAGTACCACCTTTAGCTCAGCAGCTAGCGCGCTAAAGTGAGCAATCGCAGGGTTATCTTCTATCGTGGTAGCAAATTTCAGATAGTCGTAGATCTGCTTTTGACAAAAATAACAGCGCTCAAATAACTCCTGTAACAGAATAATTTGCGCACCCTGTGCATGGGCTTCTCTGACCAATGCATCAGCTTTGGCGATGTTTTCATTAACATCCCAACCACAGGTCATCTGGGTTGCCGCTACGGTAACGTTTCGCATAGTTATGAACTCCTGTTAGATACCTAGCTTGTCTCTCAGGCTATAGTAGGTTGCCCCAAGTGCGGTAAAAGGTATGCGTAATAAACGCCCACCGGGGAAGGGGTAATGAGGCAGGCTTGCGAAAGCGTCTAAGCGCTCTGCTTGTCCCTGAATCGCCAGAGCCAGGGCTTTTCCAGCCACATGTGTGAAAGTTACACCATGGCCTGAGCACCCCTGAGAGTAGTATATATTACTACCAATTCTTCCCATTTGAGGTAAGCGGGAAAGCGTTAATAAGAAGTTACCTGTCCATGTATAGTCTACTTTAACGTTTTCTAGTTCGGGGAAGGTTTTTAGCATTTTAGGGCGAATGATTCGCTCGATGTCATCAGGGTCTCGAGCCCCATAAATGACACCGCCACCGTAAATAAGACGCTTATCACCCGATAGGCGGTAGTAATCAAGAAGATAGTTACAGTCCTCAACACAATAGTCTTGTGGTAGAAGGCGTTGAGCAACCTCTTCACTTAAGGGTTCGGTTGCAATGACCTGAGTACCGCAGGGCATTGACTTTGACGCTAGCTGGGGAAGTAAGTTACCTAAATAGGCGTTACCTGCAACAACTGCAAAGCGTGCTTTGACAGAACCCTGAGCTGTTACCAACTCGACAGGCTCACCCTCTCTAATATCCGTTACAGCAGAGTGTTCGTATATCTCTCCGCCCAATGATTCAAAGGCAGCGGCTTCTCCCAAGGCTAAATTTAGGGGGTGGATATGACCACCACGATGATCCAAGGCACCACCTACATAACGATCAGTATCCACTACTTTACGAATAGCATGGGCATCTAAAAGCTCTAACTGGTCGTAGCCAAAGCGTTTCCATAATGTTCGTTGTGACTCAAGGTGCTTCATCTGCTGTCCGGTGAGCGCTGCAAAGACACCACCGTCTTTCAAATCACACTGAATATGGTATTTAGCAACTCGTTCACGAATGATTTCGCCACCTTCAAATGCCATCTCGGCTAAGAGTTTGAGGTGAGTAGCCGAGGTTTGTTTCTCGATAGCGTCCAAATCACGGCTGTAGCTATTGACGATCTGTCCGCCATTACGACCTGATGCACCCCAGCCTACGGTTGCAGCCTCTAGGAGTACAACCTTAAAGCCTGCTTCTGCAAGAAAGAGAGCAGTCGATAATCCGGTATAACCTGCACCGATAATGCAGACATCTGCTTCGATATTCTGTTTTAGCGATGGACGCTCAGGAACAGGATTTGCAGAAGCGGCATAGTAAGATGGAACCGGTTCAAATGCTGTCATCATAACCTCTCTTTTTGCAAATAAGATGCAGTCTATGCTAGAAAAACGTTTCTTTAAAGCAGGTTACATAGATAATTAACCTGCTATGATAGGTGTATATCTTCAGCTGATGAGGTAGTTATGTCTACTGTAAAAACACGAGAAGCTTGGGAAGCGATGGCTTCATCACTTGCTATAAAGGGTCAAGCATTTATTAACGGGCACTATTGTGATGCTATATCAGGTGAAACCTTCGCATCGATTAGCCCTATAGATGGTAAGGTACTGGCGCAAGTTGCATCCTGTGATCAAGCGGATGTCGATTTAGCCGTTCAAGTGGCAAGAGAGAGTGTTGAGTCAGGTGTATGGAAAGACGCACCACCCGCAAGACGAAAAAAGGTATTACTTCGTTTCGCTGAACTGATCTTACAACATGCAGAAGAGTTAGCACTGCTTGAAACCTTGGACATGGGTAAGCCAATTAAGTATTCCTTGAAAGGGGATGTGCCAGCCACCGCAAGGGCGATAAGCTGGACTGCCGAAGCGATAGATAAAATATATGATGAGTTAGCACCCACTCCTGCTAATCAGATTGGAATGATTACTCGTGAGCCGATGGGTGTTGTTGCAGCCATCGTGCCTTGGAACTTTCCACTGATTATGGCGGCATGGAAGCTGGCCCCTGCGCTGGCAACGGGTAACTCTGTCATACTCAAACCATCTGAAAAATCTCCCCTTTCTGCGATACGTCTTGCAGCTATTGCGCAGGAAGCGGGTATACCCGATGGTGTTTTTAATGTGTTGCCTGGGTATGGGCATACAGCAGGTCAAGCGCTTGCGCTTCATATGGATGTTGACTGTTTGGTCTTCACTGGCTCCACGGGAGTGGCGAAGCAGTTAATGATTTATGCTGGTCAGTCGAATATGAAACGAGTATGGCTAGAAGCGGGGGGCAAAAGTCCTAATATTGTTTTTGCGGATGCACCAGACCTAGATCGAGCAGCTGTCGAGGCGGCTTCTGCAATTGCTTTCAACCAAGGAGAGGTCTGTACGGCGGGCACTCGCTTGCTTGTTGAAGCGAGCATTAAAGATCAGTTTGTTGTTAAGGTGGTAGACGCCTTAAAAAAATGGCAACCAGGTCATCCATTAGAGCCAAAAACCAACTGTGGTGCCATTGTAGATCAAGCACAGTTAGAGCGAATTATTCACTATATTGAAGCCGGTAAGCAGGAAGGTGCAGATCTCGCAGTAGGTGGTCAGCAGGTGTTGCAGGAAACGGGAGGTTGTTTTGTTGAGCCTACAGTGTTTAATAATGTCAATAACCAGATGACGATAGCAACCGAAGAAATCTTTGGGCCTGTGTTATCTGTGATACCTTTTCATGATGCAGAAGAAGCTATTGCCATCGCGAATGATTCTATTTATGGGCTTGCTGCCGCTGTCTGGACAGCAGATATAAATAAAGCACATAAGACGGCGAAAGCCTTAAGAGCTGGCAGTGTTTGGATCAATCACTATGATGGTGGGGATATGACAGCACCCTTTGGTGGCTTTAAACAATCAGGGAATGGTCGTGATAAGTCATTGCATGCATTTGATAAGTACACAGAAATAAAGGCTACTTGGCTTGAGTTAAGCTGATAGTAATCACTTACTTCTAGCATAAAGGGCAAATGTTAGCCCTTTATGCTGGATGGTTTTTCAAGCAAACTGCTTTCGTAACCATGCAATAATATCATTTGACTCATACAGCCATTCTTCTTGCCCATTTTCATGAGCTATTCGCAGGCAGGGTACAGTGCTTTTTCCTCCACCCTCAAGTAGCGCTTGACGATGCTCAGAATCATTAAGTGCGTCTCTTATCTCAATTTTCAATCCCAAGCGAGCAATTTCTTTACGAACCTTGACACAAAATGGACAGGCGCGAAATTGATACAGTGCCAGTTTTTGGGTTTGTTGATCTACTTGAGCTTGTTTCTCTGAAGAACGCTCTATTGGCTTAGGGGTGGTCAGCTTCTCCATGGTCAGCATGACAGGGGTTAAAATCAGACGAAGCAGGCGAAAAAAACTACGAACTACAATGCGCATAACACACCTGTAATGGGGTATTGAGAGTAAATTACCGGGGATGCTTTAGGCAGTTTCATTGAAATTTAGGCCCTGCCGCAACCGTAAATGCAATTTCAACCAGGTAATTTGGATCAGCAAGTTCTGCTTTAATGCAGGCACGGCTGGGTGCAGAATTTTCAGGGAACCAGGCATCCCATACTTCGTTAAGTGCATCTACATTAGCAAAGTCAGTAATGTAGATGGTAGCGGATAGAATTCTGCTTTTGTCACTATCGATGAGCGCTAGCGACGCTTGCGCTTGCTCAAATACTTGAGCGACTTGCCCTTTAATGTCAGCTGACAGGTCACCTTCAGGTACTTCAACAAAGTAACCTGTGCCGTTATAAACCGTGATATCTGACCAGCGTTGGCAGGGATTGATGCGATGAATGGTCATGTAAACCTCTCCAATAAAATCAAGAGGCGTACCTTAGCAGATTTATAGGTTTTTTGCAGTTAGGCAGGATTATCCTGTAGCTGATATCCCGCCGATCTTGCAACAAGGTCGACGGGATATCAGATGACTATTTGTTAAAGCTGGGTAGAAGTGTTGCAGGAACTAACGGGTTAAGCTGTTTTGAGAGTAACAGCTCAATGGCAGATTCGATGTCTGGTGCAAAGAATCGATCCTTGTCATAGTAGGGTACTTTCCCACGTAATAGCTGTCGTGCCTTTTCAAGCGCATCTGTGGTTTTCAACCCTTTTCTAAAGTCTAAACCTTGGCAGGCTGCTAGCCATTCAATAGCTAAAACCCCCCGTGTATTCTCAGCCATTTCCCACAGACGTTTGCCCGCATTAGGGGCCATGGACACATGGTCTTCTTGGTTTGCCGAGGTCGGTAAGCTATCAACGCTATGCGGGTGTGCAAGGGCTTTGTTGTCGCTGGCCAAGGCTGCAGCCGAGACCTGTGCGATCATAAAGCCGGAATTTACTCCACCATTCTCCACTAAAAATGGAGGCAACTGAGACATATGCTTGTCCATCATCAGAGAGACACGACGCTCGGTTAATGAACCTATTTCAGCAATCGCTAACGCGAGGTTGTCGGCCGCCATGGCAACGGGTTCTGCATGGAAGTTGCCGCCTGAAATAATATCGCCAGAATCGGAGAACACCAGCGGATTATCAGACACGGCATTGGACTCAACCAAAAGGACCGCCGCCGCTTGACGAATCTGGGTTAAGCAGGCGCCCATCACCTGAGGTTGGCACCGTAGCGAGTAAGGGTCTTGCACCTTGTCGCAATCAGTATGGGAGTCACTGATTTCGCTACGATCCTGAAGTAGGTAGCGATAGGCTTCAGCGGCGTCTATTTGGCCTTGTTGGCCACGAATCGCGTGTATGCGTGCATCAAACGGACTGCGTGAGCTTAAAGTTGCTTCCACCGTTAACGAACCGCAGACGGTTGCAGCAGCATACAGATCTTCGGCTTCAAAGAGCCCGCGTAAGGCGTAAGCCGTCGATACCTGTGTACCGTTTAACAGTGCTAGCCCCTCTTTTGGTGCTAGTGATAGCGGGGGCAGGCCAGCAATTTTCAGCGCTTCGCGGGCGCTGATCCAGTGCCCTTGATAGCGGGCTTGTCCTTCACCCAGTAGCACTGCACTCATATGAGCTAAGGGTGCCAAGTCACCCGATGCGCCGACAGAGCCGCGTAAAGGAATACGAGGATAGATCTCTTTATTGATCAGCGTGATCAGTGCATCAAGTACAGATCGACGAATGCCAGAGAAACCACGCGCCAAGCTATTGACCTTTAATACCATGATCAGGCGTACCAGCTTGTCTGAAATGGGCTCGCCTAACCCGGTGGCATGAGACAAGACCAACGAACGCTGCAAGCTCTCTAGGTCTTCTTTTTTGATGCGAGTCTGTGCCAGTAGACCAAAGCCAGTATTGATTCCATAAACCGTACGATTTTCTTCAACCACCTGATTAACACAGCTGACTGAGGCTTCAATTGCCTTGTTAGCAGTATCTGGCAGTTGAATCTGAACCGGTTCATTATAGACTTGACGTAATTGAGCCAGTGTCAGCTTTCCGGGTTGGATCGTTAATAAGCTCATTTAGACACTCCTTCGGCATCCATCATTGGCAGGTCCAAGCCGTTTTCTCTGGCACACTC
>SLCQ01000070.1 GCA_007125745.1 Nitrincola sp. | reverse complement strand
GGCGAAATAGCTCTCGCCCTTCAATGAGATCACCCCAGTAGTGCTCACTTGGATTACACACAAACAGCATTACTTGGGCAAAGGGAGCCAATCGATCAAGCACTTCCAGTGTTTGTCTCGGTAAGGAAGAAATTCCAAACACAATAATACGTTTGGGAATACCTTTAATAGGCTGATTCGCTGAGCGGCCTTTTAACTCATCACAAAAGTGCTGATGAACGCTAGAACGGCTGGCATAACCTAAGAAAGGCTTATCAGAATAGGATTGCGCTATCTCCTGATGTAACCATCGCCAAAGCTCAGGTTGCCAGCACTGCGAATCAGAAAGTGCTTCACGCTGTCCTTTTGTACGAATCAACACATCCTCATGCTTCAACCAGGATGCTAACCAGTCAGCACGGTAGATCTGATATTGATCAAAAAGATCCGCCAACCGCGACGCAAGTTGCCAGGTTCTAAAGATTGAAGGGTCTTGTTTCAGAAAATGCTGAAGTGGTGCAAAAATGTCATCATCCATCAAACAGGTTTGATCATCAAGACGGTTGAGCATATCAACCAACCGCCAAGTCATTGGTCCTTTATCAAAAGGTGATGCACTGGGTAATTCAGGGTAAAGTTTGCGGTAGGCTTGCCAGATAAACCGACCCGGTAACATCACTTGAATACCTGCCGCCACGCCCAAACCCTGAGACCTTTCCTGATCCGCCGCGAGTGCCAGTTTCAGCCACTGCGCTATGCCATTACTCTGCACCAGAATCACTTCATCCTCGAAAGGCGCAAGCGGATTCGCTTTCATCCAGTTAACCATGAGGTGACGCAGATCTTCTAGGTAGTTGCTCTGAAGTATTAGAGGAGACTGAAACCCTGTATTAACGTCGCTCATTTCATTCCTTAATCCAGGATAAATATAATGTTAGTCAAATAAATACACCACTAGTTTGAAACGGGCCATGCAACTGGTCTATTCAAGCGCTATACTGGACAACATATGTATCAATATATCGCGCTTCGGATAGCAGACCCTATGTTTCACTCATTGACCTATTCAGTCTTTAGCTTATTCAGCGATGGCCTGCATGACCTAAAAAAGCGACGACTGATGCAGTCATGTTTACTGCTGTTGGTGTTGCTGTCAATGCCCGCTGTGGCAGATCAGCAGGTATTGCGTGTTGGCGTCTATCATAACCCCCCAAAAATCTTTTTAAGCAACGCAGATGGAACTGATGCGCAAATGTCGGGCTTTTTTGGAGATCTGCTTCGCGAAATAGCACAACGGGAGCAGTGGCACATTGAAGCGGTTGAGTGCGAATGGAGCGACTGCTTAGCGCAATTAGAGAGGGGCGATCTAGACCTGCTTCCTGATGTGGCGATGACAACGGAACGAAAACACAGGTTTGCCTTTCATCAGATACCCGCGCTACACAGTTGGTCACAGGTGTTTAGTCATACATCCGTTGAGTTGGACTCGGTACTTGACCTACAAGATAAACGCATAGCTGTTTTAGAGGGCTCTGTTCAATATGACTACCTTCAGCAATTGGTTGAGATGTTTAACTTAAATATCCAATGGATCATTATTGATAGCCTTCAGCAGGGTTTGGAACTCGTTAAAACGCTTGATGCTGATGGTCTAGCCACGAATAATCTGTTTGGGGGCTATCATGCACAAGCCTATCAGTTAAAACCGACAGCGGTTATTTTTCAACCCGCAGAAGTCTATTTTGCGGGACCTCAAAACCAATCACAGATTCCACTAGAGCGGATTAACGCTTGGTTATCTGAATGGTCTAATGACCCAAACTCACCTTACCTTCAGATACTTCAGGGCTGGAAAGCACCTGAAACCCAGTTTGTTACGCCAAGATCGGTTTGGATTTTATCCAGTGCGCTTATTCTAGCACTCTTGATACTACTATTTGGAATCAGACGTTTAAAGGGTGAAATTCACCTAACACGTGATGAGCTTCGTAAAAGCGATGATAAATTTACAACGCTGGTAAGCGCGCAAAAAGAGGAAGTACATCAACTAAACTATTATGATCCACTGACCGGTTTAGCCAATCGGCGGCAGTTTATAGAGCGCTTAAATCTGGTGCTCTCTGAACTGAAAACATCGCCACAACAAGGTGCAATACTATTACTGGATATTGATAGTTTCCGTAATCTTAACGACACCTTGGGCCATCAGTTTGGTGACCAACTATTAATTCATGTAGCAGACCGGTTAAAAAGACATCATCAGAATCATGAAAATCTGGCTCGATTTGGCGGCGATGAGTTTATGATTATTCTTGAAAATTTATCCGATGACACCGTGCAACTGGTTAACCAAGTTGAAATCACCGTAGACAGATTAAATCAATCTTTTAAACGTGCTTTTACAATACAGGGCCAAGATATCACAACCAGCATTTGCTTTGGCATCGTCACCTTTTCGAGTAAAAACCGATCTGCTGATGAACTGATTCAAAAAGCCGAGCTCGCTTTATTTGATGCTAAGAAGTCTGGCCGCAGACAAATTAAATTTTTTGACCATGAAATGCAGGCACAAGCGGAGCAACATACTCAGTATGAAATAGGACTAGGTTATGCTCTAAAAAACAACGAACTCACTTTACATTATCAACCCCAATATAAAGCCAACCAGATCGTAGGCGTTGAAGCTCTGATACGCTGGCAACCTAAAGGTGGGAAGATGATTTCGCCAGCACAATTTATCCCTATTGCGGAACATTCAGGGTTAATTATTCCCATTGGCGAATGGGTCATTACAGAGGCTTGCAAAACCCTGGCTTGCTGGTCTAAACAGGCAAACACTCAACACCTAACCATGGCTGTTAATATTAGCGCTGTGCAGATGCGCCAAAAAGAGTTTGTTGATCAAGTTGTCAGGATCATTGATCAGACACAAGCCCCCGCCAGTCAACTGGAGTTCGAACTCACTGAAAGCTTGTTAATCGACAATTCGGAAGACACTATTAATAAAATTGAACAACTCAAAGCGCTGGGTATTAGTTTTTCATTAGACGATTTTGGAACTGGCTACTCTTCTTTGAGCATGCTCACCCGCTTTCCGTTAGATACTTTAAAAGTGGACCAAAGTTTTGTCAGGGATATGCATCGGGATGCGCGAGATTACAACGTGGTTAAAGCGATAGTTGAGCTAGGACGAGGATTAAACCTGAACGTTATCGCTGAAGGTGTTGAGACCGAGCAACAGAAAGAAGCCTTATTAAAACTGGGTTGTTATCACTTTCAAGGCTTTCTATTTTCAAAACCTCTGCCTCTCGAAAACCTGAACATGGATACCTGAATGCTATTTACAACTCAGGTGTGTCAGCATCCTCAAGAACCGAAAATTCTGAATAACTAGATAATGCAACGGGTGTAGAAATACACTCTGCAACATTTGACAATTCGGGACCTTGACTCATCCAAGCTTCTACCTGACGTACATTTTTTTCATCACCACAAAGCAGTGCTTCCACCCGACCATCACTGAGATTTCTTACCCAGCCGGTTACTCCACATGCCTCTGCTTTTTGTTGCGTAAAGCGACGAAACCACACGCCTTGAACACGACCTGCTACTTGAACATTTAAAGTTAAATGCGCCATATATAATCTCCTGATGTTTACTAACCTCTAACTTGATTTCTGCCTGTATTTTTGGCGCGATAGAGAGCTTTGTCTGCAACCTCCAGAAGTGAATTATTGAGTTCAACACCGGGTAATATAGTTGCAAAGCCCGCACTCATGGTTACATGATCAGCGATGCTCGAATACTCATGCACTAAACCCAGATTATCGATAGTAACAAGCATTTTTTCAGCAATCTTCCTAGCTCCTGCTTCATCTGTATCAGGTAATAGTGCAACAAACTCTTCCCCACCATAACGGGCAAATAGATCGCCAGGACGACTAATAACAGCTTGGAGTTCTGAAGCCACTCTGATTAGACACTCATCTCCTTTACCATGACCATAGTGATCGTTGTAACGCTTAAAGAAATCGATGTCTAACAATATTAAGCTAAGTGGCCGATTATTTCGTGCCGCTCTTTTAAGCTCTTTTTCATATTGCACATCAAAAGAGCGGCGATTAGCAACTTGAGTTAAACCATCAATATGCGACATTTTCTCTAACAGGTCTTTTTTAATTTTCAAGTTCATATGATTACGTACTCGAGCCTTAACAATGTCGGGATGAAAAGGCTTTGTAATGTAATCAACCGCTCCAATACTTAGTCCTTTGGCTTCATCACTCACTTCATCTAAAGCAGAAATAAAAATAATGGGTATGCTATGAGTAGACGGATTATTTTTTAACCTTCTACAGACCTCATAACCGTCCATTTCAGGCATCAGAATATCCATTAAAATAAGGTCAGGTGGTTCCTTGCTGGATGCAACTTCAATAGCTTTAAGCCCCTTGTTAGCAACTTGAATGACGTATTCATCCTTTAACAGGCTTGCCAGTATTTTTATATTAGCTGGCATATCATCAACAATCAGTACTTTATGTTTATAACCTGGTGACACCACTGGTACCTGCACATCATTATTGTCAGGTGATTGAATGAAGTAATCTAAAGCAACCTTCTCGCTTTCTGCAACAGCATCAACGGAGCGCGTTTCAAGCCATGACACTAGATGCTGATAAAGTTCCTGAGCACTAAATGGCTTACCTAGATGATCGTTCATGCCCACATCCAGTGCTTTACGTTTATCTTCTACCAGTGCAGCTGCCGTTAAAGCAATAATTGGAATTTCAGTGTTGAATTGACGTATCTCTTCTGTTGCGCGATAACCATCCATAACTGGCATCTGAATATCCATTAATATAAGATCAAATGATTCAGACTTAACACGTGCAACACCCTCTTCCCCATTGTTTGCCAATGAGACATTTAACCCCATTTTTTCCAGTTGTGCGGTCACCATTTGCTGGTTAATGGGATGATCTTCGACAACCAAAACATGTTGTCCACAGAAAGCTTGAGATTCATCAGTCACAGTCGTTAACTGAGAAGATTCAGTCATTTTTATTTCGGCGTCATGACACTGAACAAATGTCAACTGAAACTCAAACACACTGCCAACATTAAGCTCGCTTTCAAGCTTAATACCATCACCACCTAACAACTCAACAAGTCGTTTGCTAATGGCTAGACCCAACCCTGTTCCACCATGTCGTCTAGTGATTGAAGTGTCTGCCTGACTAAATGATGAAAATAACAACTGCTGATGTTGTTTATCGATACCTATACCAGAATCACGCACCTTAAAAAGCACCGTAACACTGGAGTACTGCGACGCAACTCTTTGTATACTCAGTTCAACAAAACCTTTTTCAGTAAACTTTAGGGCATTGGAAAGGAGATTAGTTAAAATCTGGGTCAGGCGAAGACTATCACCAACCAATAAGTTCGGAAGTTCTTTATCCAGGTTGAGACGAAACGCTACACCCTTAACAGACGCCTGATTTGAAAATAGAATACGCAGCTGATTTATCACTTCATCCAGAGCAAAAGGCTGATGCTCTACATCCATTTTACCCGACTCTATCTTAGAAAAATCTAATAAATCATTAACTGTTCGGAGCAATAACTGGCTGGAGCGAATAATTTGCTCGTTGCGTTGACTCACTTCTTGAGTAAGCTTCGATGACGATTGCAATTCGCTTAAGCCGATAATGGCGTTCAATGGTGTACGAATCTCGTGGCTCATATTCGCTAGAAAATTGGATTTAGCCTGGCTAGCCGCTTCTGCTCTTAATTTCTCTTGTTCTAGTTGATTGGCTTGAACCTCCTGTTTCTCAATCAATTGATTGAGTGCAGATACCAGTACACCAACTTCATCATAACGTTTCACCGGTAGAGGGCGGATCTTTTCTGAACTAATCAGCATTTCCGATATTTGATCTGCTGATGTTTTAAGCGGCAATATCAGTTGCCGAATAATAAAAAATGTGATGGCACCCACGATGCTAATCAGTAATAGTAAAACAGCCAGCATCTGAAGCAATATACTCTTTACAGGGTTCAATACCAGGTCTGCAGGGAAGCTATGAACAACAAGCCATGAGTTGATGTTCATCGGTGTAGCTGTAAATAAAATTTTATCTTGATTATCAAATACTATTTCCCCCTGTCTCTCATCACGATTAAGAGCTTGAATTAGTGAACCTTTTTCTAATGAAGTAATAGGCTTCATTGCAAGTTCCTTGTTAGAACTCGCCACTATAAGATCCCGTTCAAGGTCAAAAACCCACAAGTACCCTTGATCGCCAATAGTTTCATTAGAAATGTTAACTAACAGATTATCATCAGCAAGTCTTATTGAACCAAACACATAACCAACAACCTTATCCTGTTGATTTATTATGGGCTGCACAAGCAAGAAGATGGGAGATAATACAGCTCGACCCATAACAGGCTCACTTATCACAGGTTTTCGTGTCAACTTTGCCTTCTGAAAATACTCTCTATCATTTACATCCAACCCTATCCGATCAGGAAGCACGGGAAAGTCTTGAACGACAAGTCCATCCGCACTTACCACGATAACACCGTTATTAAATAGATCTTGTGATGCAATTCTAGTTTCCAATAGATACTTTATCTCATTAGCATCCATCAACAGACTATTTTTTAGGAGCTTTGAACTTAACTTTTCGAGATAGGTAAAACGCTCTTGTAACCCTGTATCAATTCTACTAGCAACCAGATCGGTAACGCTTTTTTGATTACTTAGAATATGTGTTCGCTTCTGATCAACCACCATAAAACCAACCACAGTGGTTAATGCAATAGAAACAAACAAAACTGACAGTACACTCGCTATTAGAAGCCTGTTGCTTAAGAGTCCAAGAAACGTCCCTTTCATTCCATTTCTTCTTTTATTGATGATAATAAACTTTTAAGCTTAGCCTCAGCTAACTCATAGTCAAAAGAATCGATAGCGCTAATCACTTGCTTAAAATCAGGCTGAAGAGTGACAGGAATAGACATTAGTAACGAAGATAACAGCGTATCATCAACAAACTCATTATTTTGAACTGAACAAATCAATTTTTCAAAAGACTCTATTGAAACTTCACACTCAAGCTTGTCAGATTTCTGATGAGTGATTTGTCTATCAAGCCAAGACCTTACCGTATCATAAGTATCAGTAGCTCCCATGCTTAGGTCCCTAATAAAATGTTGGTCTGGTAATGTATGGCGCTTCAAAAGACGATCCAACTCAGTTATCTGTTTAGCAAGAAAGCTCAAACCGAGATTACCGACGACTCCTTTCAAGCTATGAGCGTGTTGCTGTGCTTGAGCAAACTGTTCATCAGTGCTTTTTTCATTTAAAGATTCTAATTGAGTAATAAGGATATCTGTATCTTTTTTTACTTGAACTAAAAACTGCGAAAGAAGTCTTTGATAAAGTTCAAGATTATTACCAATTAAATATAAGCCTTGTTCTATATCAAGAATATTAGCATCAGGCGAAGTCGCTACAGTATTTTTTACTGGCACTGAAATCTCTTCACTCTTTTCTGAAATAAGGGTTTCAGGATTGATACTTGTGTCGGCGCAACGCGCCATTACCCTATAGAGCTCTGCTGGATCTATGGGTTTAGCTAAATGATCATTCATACCGCATGCAAAAGCTTTCCTCTGATCCTCAAACATCGCAGCGGCGGTCAACGCTATGATGGGGGTGTGAATGCCCTTTTGTCTAATCAAACGAGTCGCTTCATAACCATCCATCACAGGCATTTGTATGTCCATCAAAATAGCATCATAAGATCGTGTTGCTAGCACTTCGAGGGCGGCCTTACCATTTTCAGCACAATCAACCTTAAGCCCCATTCTTGTTAAAAGGTTACCTGCAACTTCTTGATTAATTGCGTTATCTTCTACAACCAAGACACTTCCTGAAAGTTGCTTTTCAATCTCAAGCCTATCATTTTGACCATGTAAAAGGTCTTGATATTCTTTGTTACTGCCCTTTTTTAAGGGTAAAACAAACGAAAAGCTTGAACCCTGATGTACCTCACTCACCAATTCAATATTTCCACTTCCCATCGCTTGAAGCAGACGCTTACTAATAATGAGACCTAACCCTGAGCCACCATACTCACGTGTTGTTTTGCTGTCAGCTTGTGAAAATGCTTTAAAAAGCTTTTTCTGTTGCTCTTCGCTAATACCTATACCTGTATCTTTAATCATAAATAAAAGATACAAGAAACCATCTTTTTCCTTTTCAAGATTAATTGTGAGTGAAACATTACCAGATGAGGTAAACTTAATCGCATTACCAATTATATTTATCAATACCTGACGAATTCTGAGTTCATCACCTACACATGCAACATTGAGGGCTTCATCTATCTCTACATTAAAGCAAAGTTTTTTTCTTTTAACTGTTTCAGAAAATAAACTTTTTATGTTATCAACTAAAGCACTCAAGAAAAATGGCTGATTTACAATTTCAAGCTTTCCAGCTTCAATTTTCGAAAAGTCAAGAACATCATTAATTATACCTAAAAGTAGACGTCCTGAATGATTGATCTTGGCCATACGTTGTTTAAGTATAGAAATATCATTTTCTTCTTCAGAAAAGTGACTTAATCCTATGATACCATTCATTGGTGTTCGAATTTCATGGCTCATATTTGCCAAAAACTCAGACTTCGCCTCGTTGGCTTTCTCTGCCACTGTTTTTGCTTTTTTTAACTCTTTCTCAATTGCAATCCTTTCACTAATATCGGTACAAAAAGCCATAAAAGCATTATTTTTGATGTAAACACCACTAAAGGAAACAGGTACTGTATGTCCAGACTTATGTAACAAACCTATCTCAGTTTGAACTGAACCGTAATTTATCAACTCTTTTTTTAACTGATTATGTGTTGTTATTTCATCTTCAGGTGTTAGTGTATCGATAGTTTCTCCAACAAGGTCATCAGGGTTATAACCAAGCATTTTAGCCCCAGAGGGGTTAACCTGAATATAGCGACCTTCCAAGTCAGTAATAAATACACCACTCGTTGACTGCTTCATAAAAAGATCTAAACGTTGCTGCGTATCTGACTGTTCTCGTAGAAGTTGAATTTTAATTAACGCTAACTCTATAAGCTGTGCGACAGATGCTAGAAATTCTTTTTCATCATGTCCCACTGTTGTAAGATGAGTAACCCAATTAAATGCTAATAACCTGTAGCCGGATTCCGTAAAGCTAAACGGATACCAGCAAAGTGTTTTGATTGACATTTGCTGATGTAACAATGCACAAGAGCCATCTTTTGATAATGCTGGATGCACATCATTTATATGACTGATAATCCAGTCACTCGATGCTTGCATGTGAGCTACACCCTGACCAAATAAAGACATAGGATAAGTTCCAAGTGTGGAAGAAACACCAGGCTTAATATCTTTATTGATCCACTCATTTAACCCAATGATTTTTTGTTCAACACAGTCAATTTCATATACAAGTGCTCGATCTGCGGACAGAGCTCGGGCCAGTTGTTCACATGCTGTATCAAGAATTGTTTCAACGTTATCACTGGCAGCAATAGTCAAGGCTATCTGATCTAATGCCATCCGTTGACGATTGGTTTTAGATTGAATCTCCTTAGCCTTATCCTCAGCAACCTTTTGGGCTGTTATATCTCTATCACTACCTTGATACCCAATCAATTCACCCTGCTTATCATAAATGGGGAAACCATCAGTCATCACCCAAATTATGCTTCCAGTTTTATGTAAAACGGGATTTAAAATCTGTGATAACGTCTGTTGCTGGGCCATTATGTTTAATGACTGACGCTTCAAATCACTTCTTCCACCTTCGGGGTGAAGGTCAAAGAAATACCGTTTGCCAACTAGCTCTTCTGGTCGATAACCCCAGACCTTTTCACAAACTGCGCTAACATAGGTATAAAGACCATTT
>SLCQ01000057.1 GCA_007125745.1 Nitrincola sp. | reverse complement strand
CTACTTGAGCGCTTGGAAGAGAGTGAGCAAGATGAGTATATGGATATCAAAACGTTAATCGGTATTGAGTTTGATGAAAACACGCCTTGGGGACAGCTGACTATTTTAGAGCTAAAGCTCCTATTGCATTTAGCATTACAACAGCATGAAGAGGCGCTGGAAAGCGTTGAACACTTTTTGCAGTACAACACTAATACGGTAGAACGTAACCTGTTTTATCGTGCCGTGAATGCGGTTTTAGAGATAAGCCTCGACCAACGTTTGAATTTAGATGATTATCTTTGTAACCTAGAGCGGATGTATGGAAAGTCAATCATGGAAGCAGTGGTTGGAACAGTAACAGGTCAATACAGGTTTCATGGCCTAACGCCCACAAATATGCAATTAGATGGATTAGATAAGCACTTGCGTCTGATCGAGAGCTACAAAAAACTACATACTGCTCGAGCGACACTTGCCATGAAAAAGGGTAATCATTGAAAAAAAATCATTACAAAAATGATGGATCTCGACGTACAGCACGTATTTTAGCCGTTTCAGTACTTTCGTTATTATTAGTGCTTTCGGCCTTTGCAACAGTGGTTGCTAAAGGGCCTGAGTTTGATCAAGTCTTTCAAGAGTCCGGCATTGTGATGCTCTTGATTGATCCTGAGACGGGTAACATCATTGAAGCTAATCAGGCCGCGTCCACTTTTTATGGCTATCCATTATCTCAGCTTAAACGGATGGCTATTCAAGATATCAATGCACTCACACCCGAACAGGTTGCAGAAGAACGCTTAGCGGCACAGTCTGAGGGGCGAAATTATTTCGTTTTTCGTCACCGTCTGGCCAATGGTGAATATCGTACGGTAGAAGTGCATTCAAGACCTTATCAATTTGGTGATCAACACCTTCTATTCTCTATGGTGACCGATATCACACCTGGCAGACATGCCAATCAAGAGTTGTGGTATTACCAAGAGCAACTGGAAGCGATGGTAGATAGTCAGTTAGTTGAAATACAGCGTACGCGAACCTTTATTCTTTGGGGGCTCATCCTTGCGATTGTTATTCAGTTAGCCATCATACTGTTTTTGGTTGCCAATATTCGCAAGAGGCGTCAGCTGGAAAAAGAGCGCAAGGAAACTACCCAAGCATTAAGTGTTTTGGCGACTACATTAGCGCCCTTGTCTGGTAACGATTTCTATCGAGAAGTTTGTCGCTATCTATCTGAAAAATTAGATTTGGCTTATGTGTTGGTAGCTGAACTGAAGTCTGATGGAAAACGTGCGCAAGTCTTAACTGGCTGGAGCAGTAATGCACCAGTGGACTCCTTTACCTATTTATTGAAAGGCACTCCCTGTGCGGATGTGTGTCTCGTAAAACATATGGTCAGAACAGAAAATCTACAAGCATCCTATCCTCAAGATAGGATGCTTGTAGATCTGAATGTAGAGTCCTATGTTGGCCATTTATTAGTCGACAAGGACCATAATCCACTCGGATTGCTCATTGCATTAGACCGGAAACCTTTGCGTCAATCTGAACGCGTTGATCATCTGATACGGTTATTTGTCGATCGTGTCAGTGCCGAGATGCAACGGACAAAAATGCAGAAGCAGTTGAGTCAAATGGCACACTTTGACCCGCTAACCTCCTTACCTAACCGAACCTCTTTAGCTGAATCATTAAAAGTTGCGATGGCAAAAGCGGTGATGCAAGAAAAGATCCTAGCGCTTTTGTACATAGATTTGGACGGCTTTAAGTCTGTCAACGATACCTATAGTCATGCAGTGGGAGATAAACTCCTGCTTAAAGCGTCTAAACGAATGACGAGAGCTATGCCAGAAGGGGCAACATTAGCGCGTATTGGTGGCGATGAGTTTGCCGCTGTATTGGAAAATCTTGAAACCCCTAATGACTGCCTACACTTCTTAAACGATCTGTTGCTGGCGATTAATGAACCTATGGTTATTGGTGATTTGGACTTCACTATCTCGGCGAGTATCGGTGTCGTGTTTTACCCACAACATGAAAACCTCGATGCCGATCAGTTACTCCGCCAGGCTGATCAGGCCATGATACAGGCTAAACAGGGGGGCAAAAATCGCTATCATCTATTCGATGTAGAGCGAGATAAAGCCTTAAGAGATCAGAATGAAAGCCTTCTTCAGATTTCAAATAGCCTAAGAGCAGGGGAGTTTGAGCTCTACTATCAGCCTAAGGTTAACATGCACACACATGAGGTGGTTGGGGCAGAGGCACTTATTCGTTGGAATGATCCAGAACGCGGATTACTCCCGCCGGCATCGTTTTTACCCTTGATTCAAAATGATCCGTTAGCGATTGAATTGGGTGAATGGGTGCTCTGTGAAGCGCTTGATCAAATCCTTTTGTGGCGTAAGCAGGGCATTGAGTTGCCGATTAGCGTCAATATCGATGCCATCCATTTGCAAAGTCCCATGTTTGTTGAACGTCTTGAAGCGGAGCTTGCTAAACGACCTAGTATTCGGCCAGGTGATCTACAGCTTGAGATTTTAGAAACGACTGCCTTGGATGATGTTGCTCAAGTGTCCAGTATTATGCTGGCATGTCAAAACTTAGGTGTTGGATTTGCCCTAGATGACTTTGGCACAGGCTACTCATCCTTAACCTACCTAAAGCGATTACCGGCCGAGTTGCTCAAAATTGATCGCAGTTTTGTTCGAGATATGCTCGAGGACCCCGAAGACTTAGCTATATTAGATGGTGTGATACGTCTAGCGGGGGCTTTTCAACGTAAAGTGATTGCAGAAGGGGTTGAAACTCAAGCTCACTGTGATGAGTTGATTAAGCTTGGGTGCGAACTGGGTCAGGGCTATGCATTTGCGAGACCTATGCCGGCGACCATTATCCCAGAGTGGATCAATGAATGGTCAGGCACTCACTAAGCACATCATAGCGATCACGGAATAAATCCTTTAGTATATAAGATCTTTCTTATACGTTATCTGTAGAGACATTATGCGTCAGCTCATTCGATTTGTATTACCCGCCATCATTATTATTGTGGCCATCGTTGTTTTCCTGTTTCTAAGATCTACTCGACCCGAAGCTCCGCCTGTCGATGAGGACCAACGACGCTGGCCTATTGCCGTTATCGATGTTGAAGCAACTCAACTTAACCCCAGTATTCGGTTATTTGGGCAGATCAATACAGAAGCGCTGACATCCTTAAGAGCCCGCAGTGCCGGTGATGTTAAGCAAGTACTTGTGCAGTCGGGTCAGGGCGTGAAACAAGGACAGCTAGTGGTTCGTTTAGATGCTTTGGATGCTCAGGCTGAAAGAGACCAGCGTTTGGCAGAACGTGACGATTTGTTGGCCCAACAGGCTCAGCGCCTATCTCAGTTTGAATCGGATCAGCGTGCAGTGTCGCAGGAGCGTGAATTACTGTCATTAGCAGAGCGTCAGTTAGAGCGAAATCGCCAGTTGGCACAATCTAATCGAGTGTCAGCGCGTGATGTCGACCTAGCCGAGCAAGCGCTCAGGCAACAGCGTGTTGCACTACTTCAACGAGAGTTAGCGGTAGAACAACACCCATCGCGTCTGCAACAGTTAACCGCCTCTCTTAAACGAGCCGAGAGCCAGCTACAAATTGCAGTGCGCAATTTAACAGCGACTGAATTAATCGCCCCTGAAACTGGACGCATTGTCGAGGTGATGGTGGCCAGGGGAGATCGTGTCACTGCCAATACAGTGTTAGCAACCCTGGTAGCCCCATCTCAGATCGAGCTAAAAGCCACCTTGCCTCTTCGCTTTGTCACCGCCGCACGTGAGTTGATCTCCAAGGAAATACCGATCCAGGCAACGGCATGGGTGGACGGTGTTGAGTACCAGTTTGAACTGGATCGCTTTGCCGCTCAAACGGATCGTTCTGCCAGTATGGCTGGATTCTTCCGTCTGGTGTCGGGTGATGCAACACAACTGCCACTGGGTCGCTTTATCGAAGCCAACATGACGCTACCCAGTGATGAGCCGAGAATTTGGATACCTACCTCGGCTCTGTATGGGCGGGATCGTGTGTATCTCATTGAAGATAATCACCTTAAGGCGGTTAATGTTCAACTCATTGGTGAATATGATCGTCAGGGTGAACCAGGGTTTTTGATACAAAGTCAGGATTTACATGAAGGCGATCAGCTTCTGGCCAGTCGTTTGCCTCAGGCAGTGGAAGGGCTGGCTGTTGACGTGGTGAGCCAGTTCGCTGAAGGGAGCGCACTATGAGTCCTGAGCGTGGCTGGATTGCGCTATTTCTTAGGCACCGCTTAGCGAGTTCATTGCTCATCGTGTTGATGATCATGTCAGGCTTTTGGGCACTGACCAAGCTTAATACTCAGTTTTTTCCAACTTTTTCACTGGAGATCATCAGTGTTCGTGTTGCCTGGGTGGGTGCGAGTGCAGAAGATATTGAAGCCGGTGTTACGCTTCCGCTAGAGCAAACATTGCGCAGTGTTGATGGCTTGAAATCCATGACCTCAACCTCTACTCGTGGTATTTCGGCGATTACACTGGAATTTCGTGAAGATGTCGACATGACGCAGGCCTTGGCGCAAGTGGAAGACCGGGTATCTCAGCAACGAAATTTACCTGCTGAATCAGAAACCCCCATCGTCTCCCGAGTCGTGCGTTACGAACCGATTGTAAGAATGTTGCTGACAGGAACATCCTCGCTGGATGAGCTACGCATCCTTGCGCGTCAATTTGAAAATGAGTTGTTGGACATCGGTATAGAAAAGGTTGATTTTACGGGTCTGCCAGAAGAGATGATGGCCATTGAACTCTCCAGTATTCAGCTTCAAGCCTTGGAGTTAACTCCCGCCAAAATTGCCGATCAGTTAGCGCAGTTCACCACCGATCAACCGGCGGGTGATTTTGGTCGTGATCAAGGATCGCGCCAGCTTCGCATTTTACAACAGGCACGTGACGAACGAGATTTTGCACGCCTACCCGTATCCACCGGTGTGGATGCCGGTCGCATACAGCTTGGCGATGTTGCTGACATAGAGCGACGAGCACGTGAAAGTGAAACCCTGGTTCGTTACGAGGGTGAACCAGCCGTCGAACTTCTGTTGCAACGCACAGAAACAACGGATGCATTGCAAGCCGCACGACAGTTTGGTGACTGGTTACAGACTGCAGAAAAGCAACTGCCTCTGGGCGTTGAGTTGGTGGTGTATGATCAACTCTGGCAATTGATCAATGAACGAATTCAACTGCTGTTAAAAAATGGATTAGGTGGATTAATTTTAGTGCTGTCTATTCTGTTTTTGTTTTTAAGTGGCCGGCTTGCTATGCGTGTTGCGGTGGGTATTCCCATCGCCTTTACCACTGCCTTTGTTGCGCTGTATCTCGCTGGTGGCAGTATTAATATGATGTCATTATTTGGCTTTATTATGGCGCTCGGTATTATCGTGGACAATGCGATAGTGGTGAGTGAGCATGCCTATACCTTAAGAAGCCAGGGTAAGACAGCAGATGAAGCCGCATACGAGGGTGCTACGCGTATGTTGGGCCCAGTCATTGCCTCCTCACTGACGACAGTGGCGGCCTTTTTGCCCTTGATGCTGATTGGTGGTGTTATCGGCAAAATTCTCTTCGAAATTCCGTTGGTGGTGGTCTGTGTGATATTGGCCACATTGTTAATCAGTTTCTGGATTTTACCGCATCAACTGAGCAAAGGCTTATCAGTCTCACGCTCGCAACTCAAAGCTGAAGAGCAAGGGTTTAGAGGGCGTTTTGAAAAGCGCCTGGAAGCCTTTCGTGATGGACCCTTTCGTCGCATGGTAGAAGGTTCGGTGCGTAATCGCTGGACTACCTTAGCCGGAGCGGTGGCGATGTTAATACTCGCCATAGGTTTATTGGCAGGTGGTCGAGTGGGCTTCACCTTTTTTCCTAGCCCCGATGGTACGACGGTTCGCGCCAACATCGCCTTCGTGGCAGGCACCCCGCCTGAAAGAGTGGAAGCCTTTATGGAAAAAGTGAACCTAGCACTAGAGGATGTTGAACAATCACTTGATGAGGACGTGGTTAAAGTGAAAGTCACCCGCCTAGGGCAGGGGATTAGTAGTCAAGGAACAGGAGCCAGAGGTGATCAATTTGCTTCTATGATTGTAGAACTGACATCTCCAGACAGTCGTGCTATTTCAAATCAAGCATTAATCAGTGCTTGGCAGGAACGTATCCCCAAAGCCGCTGGCTTAGATGCGGTGCAAATTACCGCGGTCACGGGCGGGCCTCCGGGTCGTGATATCGATGTGCGTTTGACCGGTGCTGATGCGTTTACACTGAAAGAAGCGGCTGAAGTGCTTGCCGCAAATATGCAGGAGATTCCGGGTCTTTATGCTATCGAGGACGATACACCCTATGGCCAAGAACAGCTATTAGTCAATTTAACTCCTCAGGGTGAAGCCTTAGGTTTGACGCCGCGCATGTTAGCGGCAGAGTTAAGAGGCTTTTTTGATGGTACGCTGGTTCAACGTTTTCAAGATGGCTTAGAAGAGGTAGAAGTGCGTGTCATGCTACCGGCAGATGAACGCCATAACCCACTCACACTCGAGCGCCTGTTTATACCGCTTCCCAGCGGCGATTGGGTTCCTCTGGATCATGTGGCTGAGTTTAGTAGTCAACCAGGATTCGAAACCCTCCGACATGCTGATGCTCGTCTAGCCGTACATGTGTCGGCAGAAGTAGATCGCAGTCAGGGAAATGCAGGGCTTATTCGTGATCGCTTAGCGGCAGAAGTGTTACCTAAACTGGCCAGAGACTTTAATCTTGAATGGTCCTTTCAAGGCCGTGCTGTTGATCAGCAAGAAACCATTGGTGATATGCGCATGGGACTCATCTTTGCCTTAGTCGCTATCTATATTGTCTTAGCGTGGATGTTCTCCAGTTATGCACTACCGCTGGTGGTGATGGCGATTATCCCCTTTGGCTTATTAGGGGCGATTGCGGGGCATTGGATACTGGGTTTGGAGCTTACCATTCTGTCCTTTTTTGGTATTTTTGGTTTAACCGGTATTGTGGTCAATAACTCCATTATTCTGGTTAGCTTCTATCAAGGTCTGCGAGCGCAGGGGCTGGATGCAGAAAGCGCCATTATAGAAGCATCGTGCTTGCGTCTCAGAGCCGTATTGATCACCTCTATTACCACCATAGCGGGCTTGACGCCTCTGTTATTCGAGACTTCCGTACAGGCGCAGTTTTTGATTCCCATGGCGGTTTCGATTATGTTCGGTTTGGCCGTAGCGACTGTGCTGGTACTCGTTGTGATCCCGGCACTGATGCGAGTAGCTGTTCGATGATCAAGTGGGTTTTTTATGCATCGCTCTTTACCTGGTTGCGTAATAAAGTAGGAACCTGCTCCTTCACCTCAGCTCGTTTTCGCCAACTCCATAACCGCTCTCGTGCCGCTTTGCCTGTTTCATCAGAATTGAATATAGGTGTGGTACATCGTGTTGGTATCGCATCTAACATCTGAGCCTCAAGCGGTGTGACAAGCCAGGGTTGATGCTTTAGCTCCAGCGGTAAATGAGCTATTTCAGGTACAAACTCCTGGATGAATTTAGCCTGAGCATCCTGTTTTAATGACTGTTGAACGGGGTTGTAGATTCGCAGGGTGTTAAACCCTGTTAATCCAGCTTGCATCTGAATTTGTGGGTAATGAATGCCTGGTTCAAAATCCAGAAAATGTCGCGCTAAATGCAGGGCAACCTGCTTCCAATCCAGCTGTAAATGATGACAAGCGACGCTAACCAGCATAGAGCGCATTCTAAAATTAACGAACCCAGTCTGTAAAAGTGCACGCATACATGCATCTACAAGCGGGTAACCCGTATTACCCGTTGACCATGCATCAAAATAACACTGCTGTTGATCAGGGTTAAGTCTCTCTTGCTGTTGTTGAATAATAGCCACATACGCAGGGTTAAGCGGTTCAAACTCGATACGACAGTCTGATTCAAACTTTTGGATGAAATGGCAGTGCCAACGCATCCTTGAATAGAAGGCAGATTTATGACGACTGGATGGGGCTTGATGCAATGTATGTAAAACCTGTCTTAAGGAAAGGTTGCCATAGGCGAGATAGGCAGATAATCGAGAAGAAAAATATCGGCTAGTGTCCGGTTTACTGATATGGAAGCAGTATTCAGATAGCGAAGATTCGATGAACAGACTTAACTGTTTCAAGGCAGGGGTTTCGCCACCTGATTGATAGAACGAATTGGATTTAAGCCACTCTTTAGGCAATCGGTTACACTTGAGGGATTTGACTGACGATAAGTGATCAATCGATAAGGCTTTTAGTGAGTTTATTCGAGTCTGTTTAGGAGGAAATTGGAGAAATTGATCAGCAAAGGATGACCAACCTTTGCGCCCATGCTTTCCACGTTTGACTGCAAATTGAGGAAACTCCTGCCAAGTGACTTGATGTTGTTGGCACCACTGGGCTATCTGCTGATCCCGCTGGAAAGTCGACATGACCCCGATTTCCTCATGACTGAATAGCGTATCGATCACAAAGTGTTGGTGAAGTTGTGTTAAAAGTTGAGATATATCACACCAAAAAACGTGCAACTGATGACCCTGTTGCGTTAATTGCAGTGAAAGGTCTGATAAAGACTCGACAATAAAGCGTTGGTGAGATGGATGCAGATGGTCATCCTGTAACAATGAAGGCTCAAAACAGTAACAGATGAGTGTTGGTAAACCTGCATCTATCGCCGCAGATAAAGGTGCATGATCATGCAAGCGAAGATCACGTTTAAGCCAAACAATATTGATGGAGTGCATCATCAAAGCCTTGATTGCTAGTGGCGCATGATAGGCCAATCTGCCGCATCAACTGTGTCGATATGTGAAGGCTGGTCTTTACCCGCCCAGCGCTTAACAAACTCACCATCAGGGTCATACATCTGAAGCTGTTTGTTGAGATTAAATTGACGGAGCCCTCTTGGATCCGCACCAACCCCAGCCAAATATTGCCAGTTGCCCCAATTGCTCGCCACATCATAGTCGAGTAACTGTTGCTCAAAATACGCCGCACCATAGCGCCAATCCAGACGAAGCTCATTAACAAAATAACTGGCCACCCACTGTCGACCTCGGTTTGACATATAGCCGGTACTATTCAATTGTTTCATGCAGGCATTGATGGCTCGATTAGGCGTATTGCCTTCACACCAAGACCTAAAGCGTTGAGGGTAAAAGCTGGTCAAAGGTTTTCGATATTTAATGCCTGAAAATTTGAATAATTTCACTCCATGCTTTAATGCATAGTAATGAAAGTATTCACGCCACAGTAGCTCGAAGAATATCCAATAGGTTGACTCATTGGCGCCATATTCTGCTTCATGTTGCAAAAGCGAGGCTAAAACGCGTCTGACCGAGAGACTTCCTTGGGCTAACCAGGGCGACAGCTTAGTAGAGTCTTCCCATTGATCTAAGGCATTGCGTGTCTCTTTGTAATGCTGAGGAGCATTCGAGTCAAAGTAATTAAGAAGATGTTGTTGAGCCGCTGTTTCACCGCCTAAAAACATGGACGATCTATCACTGTCAGGAGGTTGAATGGTGACTGGCCAGTCATGTTGATGCGTTACCGACGCCGGTAAATGGGTGATCTTGGGGCAGGGAGGTGGTACAGCCAATTTTTCAATCTTCTTGCGAAAGCCACTAAAACTTTCAGGCAGGTTATCAAGGGTAAATGGAAACTCTTCTGGCTCATATAGTCGCGTAGTGTTACTTCGATGAAACTGCACCTGGGGATGTTGTATGACCAGTTTGTTCCAACGATTTCGTTCGTTATAGCCAACAAGGTCTGACGCGAACACTTGATGCACATCGTGCTGGGTAATTAAGGTTGAGATGACCTCAATAGGATTACCCATGCAGATTAACAAATTCTGTTGAAGCGATTTGAGTTGCTGATCGAGGTCAATCAGCCCTTCATAGAGAAATCGAATACGTTGCTG
>SLCQ01000180.1 GCA_007125745.1 Nitrincola sp. | reverse complement strand
CGGCAGTATCGGACTCGGTGCTAGAGAGCAGTTGATGGACGAATTGTCAGAGCTTGATGAGAAACGCTCGAAAATACTCAAAGAGCAAGGCCGCCTAATACTGCAAGAAGCCAAACAACGTGCGAAGGATGATGGCATCCAAGAAGCTGAAACCCTGCAACTGCATGGGGATTTGATTGAAAATTTGTTAGAGCTTGAAAAGGATATACGTTTACTGGTGATGGGGCGTGAAGGCAGTCACGAAAACTCGCCTTCTCATATAGGATCACATCTAGAAAGTGTGATCCGCACCCTGCATCGTCCTATGCTGATTAGCGTGGGCGATTTTAAAGCACCGGAACGTTTTATGATTGCCTACGACGCCAGTCAAACTGCAAAAAAAGCAGTGGATATGGTTGCTGGAAGCCCACTATTAAAAGGGATTCCATGCACCCTTCTCATGGTAGGTGCAGATACCAACACATCGCACGAACAACTCAAGGAAGCGGCACGCACACTTGAAAAAGAAGGTTTTGATGTTGATCTGCAGTTAAAAGCAGGCGATGTCGATCAGGTGATAGACCAAACGGTTAGCGACTTGAATATTGATCTTCTCGTCATGGGTGCCTATGGACACTCGCGCATTCGCCAGTTTTTGGTGGGTAGTACAACCACAAAACTGCTACAACACAGCCGTATTCCTATACTCTTGCTACGTTAATACTCATAGAGAGGTTAACACTCGCCATTAACCTCTCTTGCTGTCTTTTGATTGCACCCATTGCAGAGCGTGGTAGAGTATAAGTATTCGCCATAAGGAAAATGTGCCAATGCCTAAGTTCTCGCGCAATATCAGACTCTTCTTTGCTGTCATCAGCGACTCCATTCGCGTTCTTATTCCTTTCATTTTACTGGGTGCTGTATTTTTCTATATCGCATGGCAGTTTGTTGAGCCGGCACCACCCAGTGAATTTTCAATGGCAACGGGAAGCCAAGGCGGGGCCTACGAACAGATAGGTCAACGTTATGCCCGTTCCTTCGCCGACAGTGACTTTGATCTACATTTACGCAATACCGGTGGCTCTGTTGAAAATTGGCAACTATTATTGGATGAGCAAGTCGATGCTGCGCTGGTACAAAGTGGTACCCTTCCACTGTTAGACGAGGTCCCCTTAGACGCTGTTGTCACCATCGCCTTGGAACCCCTGTTTGTATTTTATCGTCCAGATCGAGTCAACCTGGCTGATACTGACTTTCTGACGAGTCTTGATCAATTAACAGGCATGAAAATAGCCGTAGGGGGAGATGGTAGTGGCACGCGCCAGCTCATCTACACGCTTCTTGAAGAGGCTGGGTTATTGGCCTTTTATGAGTCTAAAGCACAACTGATTGAAATCGGTGGCCAACAAGCCGCCGACCTACTCCAAGAGGGTGAAATTGATGCCGCGGCCTTTGTTATGGCCCCCGAAGCACCATTAATGGCGACACTCCTGGCCGATCCAGAGTTGCAGGTGATGAATTTTTCACGCGCACCCGCATTGGAGAGGCGCTTTCCTTTTTTAACGCAAGTAACACTCTATCAAGGCGTGGTGGATCTGCAAGCCAACCTACCGAACAGAGATATTCAGCTAATTGCGCCAGCAACTTACATTGCCATTCGACAGGGTGTACATCAGTCCATCGTTCAGTTACTGATTGAAGCAGCAAAAGCTGACCAGCAACGAATCAGCTTAATCTCTGATATCAATGATTTTCCATCATTGATGTACACAGATATCCCTGTAGCTTCTGATGCTGAGTACTTTTTCGAGCGTGGCCCCAACATTTTGCACCGTCACTTTCCATTTTGGCTAGCATCCTTGATAGACCGCATGGCGATCCTAATCATCCCACTACTGGCCATTTTGATCCCATTAATGCGAGTGGCTCCACCTGCGTTCCGATGGAGAATTCGCCGCCGTATCTATCGCTGGTATAAGCGCCTTAGAGTCATTGATGATGACCTTGCCAAGCCCGACTTGCCATTGGAACTCATTCAAAGTGATTTAGACTTGGTCCGGCAGTTTGAGAATGAGGTTGCTGACACCGTAGTCCCCCTTTCCTACATGGAAGAGTTTTACAACCTCAGACTGCATGTTGCCTATATTCGCAGCCGCTTGGAGGAAAGGTTGAATCAGTTGCAACCCCATGATTAGGCTTATGTTAACCAAGGTTTGAGTATATCACGACAATCTAAAGAGACTTTAAGCCTGGCAAACAGAAGGTATAAACCGGCTAATTTACGATGCAAGAAAAGCGCATCGACCGGCGGTGAGTGCCAGTATCCCTCTTGCATACTGAGTTGCATCCCTTGATCTCGCAAACGACGCGCCAAATCAGTTGCACCAAAGTCATAACAGTCTGCGCGTAAAGGCTCCATCGCAAGATCGAACAGGTGTAAAACGGCTTGTTGCTGGGACTTTGTAATTTCTTTATTGAAATAGCCTATTTGAGTCGCAGCCTGGAGTAATCCTTCAGAATCTTGATGAAATCCTGCGATAAATAGTTGCCTGTATGCTTCAACCAAATCTGCTCGATAGAGACGAGT
>SLCQ01000228.1 GCA_007125745.1 Nitrincola sp. | reverse complement strand
GCCCTCATTACGGGCTTCAGAAGACACGTCGAGTTTTTCGATGCGCTTCTTGAGAATCTCGCTGATCTCAGATGGATTCAGTTGCTGCATTGTTATTCCCCATACTCAGGAATTCATCGCTACGGCCAGTTTCGCCAATTTAGCGCGAACTGAGTCGTCGATCACAAGGTCATTTGCGCGAAGAATGACACCACCAATAATTGACTGGTCAACTTTTGGTGTTACCTTAACTTCACGTCCTAGTTTGGAGCACAGTGCCTTAGACAGCTTATCAACTAATTTTTGATCAAGTTCATAAGCTGTTGTTAAATCAACATCAATTGATTTTTCATGATCAGCTTTTAACTGATCAAATTGTGTTGATATGAGAACTAATAAAGGCAGGCGACCATTTTCGGCAAGCAGATGTATAAAGTTTTTACCTGCTGTATCCATGGTCTTACTAGCGACTGCAATAATCAGTTCTGCTTTTTGCTCTGCACTCAATGAAGGAGTTACAAGAACTCGTTTCATCTCATTGTCGTTTACAACCATTGCTGTGAACGACAACATTGCTGACCACTTATCGAGACAGCCTTTGCTCAGCGCATATTCGAACGCTGCTTTGGTATAAGGCCGTGCGATTGTGTTGAGTTCAGCCATCATAAACCTCGCTTAAAGCTCTGCTGCTAGTTTTTCAACTAACTTGGCATGTGCTTTTTGGTCAACAGAGGCTTCTAAAATCTTTTCAGCACCAGCAACTGCAAGAACAACAACCTGCGAACGAAGTGCTTCTCTCGCTTGGTTGATCTCTTGAGTCAGTTCTGCTTGAGCAGCCGCTTTAACACGGTCAGCTTCTTCACGAGCCTGCTCTTTTGCTTCTTCGATTATTAGGTTAGCGCGCTTGTTGGCCTGTTCTATGATAGCAGCAGCTTGTTCCTTGCTTTCACGTAGATCATCTGCTGCTTTTTCTTGAGCAAGTTTCAAATCACGTTCAGCACGGTCAGCTGCATCCAAACCTTCGGCAATCTTCTTTTTGCGTTCTGCCATGGCTGCCGTAATCGGTGGCCATACGTATTTCATGCAGAACATGACAAAAATGGCGAATGCTATAGCCTGACCAATGATGGTGAGATTAATATTCACGCCATTACCCCTCGCGGTTGATTATATGGTTATGACCTGCAAAGGCCTTCCCCAAAGGTAAAATACCGATTATCAAACTGCGAACAGCATGTATAGTGCCATACCTACACCGATCATTGGGATAGCGTCAACTAGACCAACAACGATGAAGAACTGGCTACGTAGTAATGGAACTAGTTCTGGTTGACGTGCAGCACCTTCTAGGAACTTACCACCTAGCAAGGTTACACCGATTGCACCTGCGATTGCAGACATACCTAGCAATAAAGCTACAGCGATAAACAACAGTTCGCCCATTTTTTTTCTCCAACATTTTTAAGTTAAAGTGAATTGAAATAGTTTATTTAACACTGACCTATTGGTCAGTGTTCATGCTCATCGTGTGCCATCGCCATGTAAACGATTGTTAACACCATGAATATAAATGCCTGCATGGTAATTACCAGGATATGGAAAATTGCCCAAGGCACCGACAACACCCACTGAATCCAGAAAGGTAACAATGCAATCAGAATGAAGATAACTTCACCCGCGTACATGTTACCGAACAGACGCAGTGCTAATGAAACTGGTTTTGCAAGTAATGTAACGGTTTCTAGGAAAAGGTTGAAAGGTATTAAATACTTACCTAGAGGTTGCAACGAAAGCTCAGCTGCAAAACCTTTAACCCCTTTCACTTTGATGCTGTAGTGAATAATCAAATAGAAGACCGCCAAACTCATACCTAAGGTAGCGTTAATGTCTGTCGTAGGTACGATTTTCCAATAAGGTAGACCCATTTCTCCAGCAATGTAAGGAATAAAGTCAATTGGAATTAGTTTTAGCGCGTTCATCAAAAAAATCCACACAAAAACAGTTAATGCTAAGGGTGCTATTGTGGGATTATTGTGATGGAAGATACTTTTCACGTTGTCTTGAACGAACTCAACAACCACTTCGATAAAGTTTTGTAGATTGCCGGGAACACCGCTCACTGCGGTATCTGCAACCTTTTTAAATAACCAGATGAAGAATACACCGGTCAAGATCGAAAAGAACATAGTATCAACGTGTATTGCCCAGAATCCCATCTGTGCAGCATTTTCACCTCCAGCAAAGCCCCAGCCGTCAACCGGATGCTTACCAAAAGTTAAATTACTAAGGTGATGGGTAATATATTCTGAGGATGTTGGGTTTTCGCTTGCCATTCTCAGTTACTCTCAGTCAAAGTTTCAGAAATCGGTTATTAAGTTTTACCTGCAGATACCAACCAGATATCTGCAAAAAAATGAACGTTGTCAAAAAAGCCAAGGCATTGAGTGGTTCTACTTTTGCAAACACCACCGTAAATAAAATAATGGTGAGTATCAGCATGCCAGCCTTGCCTAGGTATACACTTGCCAAAAACTTGTGCGGATCTTCAGGGCTCTTCTTAAGCCATGTCCGTAAAATGAACCAAGCTG
>SLCQ01000231.1 GCA_007125745.1 Nitrincola sp. | reverse complement strand
CTGTAGAATTTGCGCTCATCCTTTGGAGGGATGGCTGAGTGGTCGAAAGCACCGGTCTTGAAAACCGACGAGTCGAGAGGCTCCCAGGGTTCGAATCCCTGTCCCTCCGCCAAAGGATGATATACACGAGTTGTTCCCTGATAGCTCAGTTGGTAGAGCAGTAGACTGTTAATCTATTGGTCGCTGGTTCGAGTCCAGCTCGGGGAGCCAAACGTGTTCAATGAGCGGGTCGTTAGCTCAGTTGGTAGAGCAGTTGGCTTTTAACCAATTGGTCATAGGTTCGAATCCTATACGACCCACCACTCATATTCTCCTTTCTGCGGGTCGTTAGCTCAGTCGGTAGAGCAGTTGGCTTTTAACCAATTGGTCATAGGTTCGAATCCTATACGACCCACCATTACATCATGTTTTCTCATACTCAATTGACAGGATATACCAGCAGGTTTTCCCTTGAGGTGTTTCTACCCAAGCTTCATCATCTACCTCTTTTTTGAGCAAAGCTCTGGCCATAGGTGACTCGATAGAAATGGTGTCTTTGCGATCAAAAATTTCGTCGTAGCCTGCTATTTTAAAGTGTCTTGTATCACCGTCATCATTTTCAATCGTCACCCAGGCGCCAAAGAACACTTTACCCTCCTGTTCGGGTGAGTAGTCAACTACTTCGACCTTTTCTAAGGTTTTAAGCAGGTAGCGTACGCGCCGATCTATCTCTCGCAGGCGTTTCTTATTATATTGGTAATCAGCATTTTCGGAGCGGTCGCCTAAGCTGGCCGCCCAAGTGACTTTGCGCGTTACTTCTGGGCGTTCTACTTTCCATAACTGATCCAGCTCTTGCTTCAGTTGATTGTAACCCGCTCGTGTAATGAGTTTGCGTTTCATGGTTCACTCTATTCCTGCGATCGATCGAAAGAGGTCTGTGGTGGTTATGAGAAGATTGGCCTAAAGTTTATCCAAAATCGGCCGCTAAGTTTATGATCATAGTGGAGTAATGCATGGCTGTCGATCAAACAAATCAAGACGTGATGTTGCGAAGACTAGAGGGTTATACCTCTGGCCTGCCGCAGGCTGTGCGTGCGCCCAGTAGCGCTCAGTTTGGTATGTTGTTGAGCCTGATTGCATCAACCTATGAACGCAGTGACAGTGCCGCACAGCGTGCGTCAGGGGGGCAAGGTTTTTCGCTACCGGATAAGCCTGATTATATTAATCCTGATCAACTTTTTAATACCGACTTGGTAAAACGATTAAATCAGTCAGTAACCGAGCAACATCGTGGCGAGTTTGCTTATCTTGTCAGTTATATTCGGGTTAAAAGTGAAACACCTGTCGAACCACCCATGCGCAATGATCGATTTGCTCAGCTCTCATTAGCGTCTTTAGGTGGCCAGATGCTTGAACAGATTAGTGTTGCTCGTGAAGGGTTTCAGGCAGTAGCTTGAGTTAACCTGTTACCCATTGAATTTTTTCTGCATGATCTTTTTCTACTTTCCACCATTCATCTGGATCATCGCCCTCTTGCCAGCCTGACGCGATACAGCGCACTTGGGTGTTGAGAGCAAGAGAGGCTTCTTTAGCGCAATCCAAATCAATTTTCCATGGTGTTTCATCAGACTGAAACCAGATGCTACTCCATGACTTGCCAATCGCTTTTTCATGAATCATATACGTAAACGAATGACCCTGATACTCTGCGCTAAAATGATGGAGAAGTCCTTTTTTGCTAGACACTTGAACAGCGTCAAATCGGTCGTTTAACCAAGCCGTAATTTGCTCAATGGACACGTTTTTTACATAGATCTCAATGTCGGGGTGTTTGCTCATCGTCGGAATCCAAAAAACGAAAAATTCTTAAAATACTTAAGCTGAGATAGCCAATCAAGGCGAGTATGCCACCTGAAGTCATCAATAGCAGACCCAGCAGTGCAACGATTTCAGCGGTGATGGAGTCGAGCATGGCAAATTGTGCAATACTGATCGCCATCAGCCCTAGCATAAAAATAGAAAAACCTGTCACAAGCCAGATAAAATTTTCTTTTGGGTTGTCCGCACGTTTATGTAAAAAGCGACGAATCTTGTGTAGAGGTTTTTTCATGGGTCTAACGCTTACGATAAAGACTCAAACGTATGTCCGCCTGAAGGGTTAGTTGCGATTGAGAGAGCAGGCGTGAGCGAGCTGTTGCGTGCAATCGTTGACCATGCGGCGTCATCATCAGCAGATGGTTAATGTCGTGTTCGTCATTCAGTGTAAAACGAAAACCTAATCTATCACACTGTATCGGCTCAAATAAGTCGGATAGTTGAGCATCGGGATTGAGATCTGAATCACGTACCTCAGTATAAATCAATTCCCTTAACTCGCGTAAATGATCGGGTCCAGGCCAAACCACTAAAAAATACCCACCAGGCTTTAGAATTTTGGCAGTGGGCTCTGGCAGGAGACGAGCAAAGATGAGTGTGGCTATGTCTATGGATGATGCCATAACGGGAATATCAGCACCTGTCGCTACCAGCCATGTGATCTGCTTATCCAGTTTGCTTGCATGAAGAATAGCGGGTTTGGAAATATCTAAGCCGATGCAGGTGACAGGTTTGCTGTCCGAGGGCATGGCTTGGTATATCTGTCGGGTGTAATAGCCTTCACCACAACCTAAATCGATCAGCGAGGGTGTATCCAGATGGCTATAAAGGTTGGTTAGAGTGTTCTGGATGGCATTTACGATGGGCTGATAATGACCCAGCGATAAAAACTGATGTCGGGCATCGACCATTGCTTGATTATCGCCAGGTGATTTACTTCGTTTTCGCTGAGGTAGCAGTAGGTTCCAGTAACCTTGCTTAGCTTGATCAAAGGTGTGATTAAGCGCACAGCGGATCGTTTTGCTCGCTTGTGACTCCCATAGCAAGGGTTCGCTACAGACAGGGCAACGCAAAGGAGGTCGATGATCAGACATCTTTATTACGCAACCAGAAGTTTGATTAAGATCTGCTCATAAATATTCGACAGTTTGTCCAAGTCTGCAATACTGACACGCTCATCCACTTGATGGATAGTGGCATTAATAGGCCCTAGTTCAACGACTTGAGCACCTGTTGGAGCGATAAATCGACCATCAGATGTGCCGCCAGCTGTTGAGAGTTCAGTGTGCAATTGAGTCACATCATAAATAGCTTCTCGGCACGCATCGACCAAGGAGCCTGCCTCTGTTAAGAAGGCTTGCCCAGATAATGTCCAATCGATATGCCAGTCAAGCTGATGTTGATTGAGTATATTGGCGACGCGCTCACGTATCTGTTGATCGGTAATTTCGGTTGAAAAGCGTAAATTGAATTCCACCTTCAATTCACCCGGTACCACATTGGTTGCGCCCGTACCGGCATGAATATTAGAGATTTGAAAGCTGGTGGGTGGAAAATAATCATTGCCTTCATCCCACACTTCTTGTGCTAATGCAGTCAGAGCGGGTGCCGCCATGTGAATGGGGTTACGTACCAGATGGGGGTAGGCAACATGCCCCTGCTTGCCCTTGATGGTAAGTGAACCACTGATGGAGCCACGGCGACCGTTTTTGATCACGTCACCGACCTTGTCGGTACTGGAAGGTTCTCCGACAATGCACCAAGTAATTTTTTCGTCTCGCGCTTCAAGGGTATCCACAACACGTGTTGTACCATTGATAAATGGCCCCTCTTCATCACTGGTGATGAGCAAGGCGATAGACCCCTGGTGGTTTGGGTGGCGTTGTACAAAGCGTTCCAGCGCTGTCACAAAAGCCGCAATACTGCCTTTCATATCAGCCGCGCCGCGACCCCATAACAGCCCATCTGCAACGGTGGGCGTGAAAGGGGGGAAACGCCAGCGATCTTCCGGCCCTGAGGGCACGACATCTGTATGACCAGCAAAGCAGAATAATGGGCCATCAGTGCCTTTTCTGGCCCAAAGGTTGGTGACTTCTTCAAAAGGCATGGGCTCAATGTTGAACCCAAGTGCAGAGAGGCGTTCACTCAGATAGGACTGGCATCCTGCATCCTCAGGTGTCACGGATGGGCGGCTGATCAGTTCTTTGGCCAGTGTCAGTGTTGCAGATTCTGAAGGCATGAAAAACCCTGGTTGATTCGGTTGAATTAATTGTGTTTATGGAGCTCTGCATTAAGCTCTATCGCAGATTGGTTGGTTTTGACTTCAATCTGGCCTGTTTGTGAATTGCGACGGAACAGCAGGTCAGATTTGCCTGCCAGCTCACCCGCTTTGACCACCGAAACGGCTTGATTATTCTCATCCAACAGTGTGACCTTAGAACTGCCGGTGACATAAAGGCCTGCTTCAATGGTACAACGATCTCCCAAAGGTAAACCTAATCCTGCATTGGCGCCGATTAAGCAGTTTTCACCGACTGAAATGACCACATTGTTACCACCTGAAAGGGTGCCCATGGTAGAGCAACCGCCGCCTAAATCGGAGCCATTACCGACCACAACACCGGCAGATATTCTACCTTCGATCATGCTGACACCCAAGGTACCCGCATTGAAGTTGATAAATCCTTCATGCATGACGGTGGTTCCTTCACCGACATAAGCGCCTAGTCGAATGCGTGATGCATCACCAATACGTATCCCTTCTGGCACAGCATAATTAGCCATTTTAGGAAACTTGTCGACGCTATACACTTCAAGTGCTTTACCCTGCGCGCGCGCTGAAAGCTGACGTTTTGCCAGTTCATTGACTGCGATGGCACCTTCTGATGTCCATGCAATATTAGGCAATAAACCAAACATACCAGTTAAGTTAAGACTATGGGGTTGCGTCAAGCGATGTGAGAGTAAGCTGAGTTTTAAGTAGACCTCAGCCGTCGTTTGTGGTTCATCATCGGTTTCTAGAATACACAATACCAATGGCTGTGGTGTACCTTCCAGAATTTCGGTCAGCTCTGCTTGCGCTTCAGCTTCGACTGACAGAAAGGCGACTTCCAGTGCTTTAAGTTGGCTTTCTTTTAGCTCAATCGTTTGATTTCCACCCTGATAACCCACTAGTTCAGCCACTGCTTGAATAAGACGATCAGATGCGTTCATTAATGGAGCGTGATAGTAAACCTCTAACCATTGGCCTGCCGCAGAACGAGTGCCTATTCCTAAACCAAATGCAAAATTACTCATGGGTATCTCCAATAATTAAATCACTGTATCGTGTTTCGTTAAAGCCCACTTCACAAATAGAGGGGCCTTCTAATAAGGGGCGCTTAATAATAGCAGGATACGCTTGAAGCAACTCTGCAAGCGCATGATCAACTTTTGCGCGGTCAGATTCTGACAGCTGACGCCAAGTGGTTCCACGCTTGTTAATCAGCTTTTCTGTACCTAACTGTTCGACCCAGCGCTCTATATCGCTCTGTGTGAGGCCGTCTTTCCTGAAATCGTGAAACTGATAGGTTACTTGATTTGCATCAAGCCACTTTTTTGCTTTACGAACCGTATCACAGTTACTGATACCATAAAGGGTAAGCATAGGGATTAACTACCTGAATTATAAAGATTCAATATATTGACGAATACGTTGGGCGGCTTCAATACACTCATCAAGTGTGGCCACCAATGCCATACGCACATACCCTGCACCTGGCTGAATGCCCTGGGTTTCTCGAGCGAGATAGCGTCCAGGAAGCACTGTCAGATTTTGTTGCTCAAGCAAGCCGCGTGTAAACGCTTCGTCGTCTATCGGCGTTTTCGCCCATAAATAGAAACTGGCTTCAGGTAGGTTGATCTCCATAACGGGAGATAAAATGTCGCTGACAGCGGCAAATTTTTCACGATACAGGTCACGATTCTCAAGCACGTGAGCCTCATCCTGCCATGCCGCGCTTGACGCAATTTGGTGTTGTACTGGCATCGAGCAACCATGATAGGTGCGATATTTTAAAAAGGGCTGAATCAGCTTGGCATCACCAGCGATGAAACCAGAACGCATGCCAGGTAAGTTGGAACGTTTTGATAAACTATGAAACACAACGCACTTATTATAGTCATCTCGACCTAATTCAGCGCAGACCTGTAACAGACCAACGGGAGGAGCTGACTCATCAAAATATATTTCTGAATAGCATTCGTCACTGGCCAATACAAAATCATACTGGTCGGCTAGTGTGATCAGCTTTTTAAGCGTTTGGGTACTATGCACTGCACCTGTTGGGTTACCGGGTGAGCAAATAAAAAGCAGTTGACAGTTTTTCCATACCTCAGCAGGCACTGCATCATAATCCGGAATAAAGCCATTCTCTTTAGTGCAGTTGAGGTAATAGGGCGTCGCTCCGGCCAGGTAGGCGGCACCTTCATAAATTTGATAAAAAGGGTTGGGGGATATCACCAATGCGTCATCAGAACGATTCACCAACGCTTGTGTAAAGGCAAATATCGCTTCGCGTGTGCCATTAACAGGAAGCAGATGCTGTTCTGGATCCAGACTGCCCTCAGCTAAATGGAAGCGCCGAGTTGCCCAGTCAGCAATGGTTTGACGTAAGCTCAATAACCCTTTTGTGGTCGGATAGTTTGATAAACCTGCAAGGTTATTGCGGACTGCATCCATCACCAATGATGGTGAACTGTGTTTAGGCTCACCTATACCCAACGAAATAGGTTCTAAATGCGAAGCAGGCTGAATATCACGCGTCAGCTCTGCTAGCTTCTCAAAAGGGTATGGGTGAAGCTTGTCGAGGTCGGAGTTCATGCCGGTATCCTGTGTTAGCCCCTGATGATGTCAGGGTTTGAAGTCTGCCAGATAGGGCAAGCAGTATACCTAATCCATTCAACTCAGCCAAACGTTGAGGTCGCGTGTTATCTTCTTAATTAGTCAGGCTTGGCAATTTTGGCTGGATCCATCAGTTCCTCAAGCTGTGAGCGTGGCAAATCGGTCATCTCTTCTGCAACATCGATCACATTGCGATGACTTTGGTAGGCCTCTTTTGCGATGGCCGCCGCCGCTTCATAACCGATTAAAGGGTTGAGTGCCGTGACTAAAATCGGGTTTTTCATTAAAGCCTGCTGGATTGACTCTTCATGGACGGTAAAGTCAGCAATGACCTTTTCAGCCAGAGCGGTGGCGGCATTACTCACCAGAGCAAGGCTTTGAAGTAGGTTATAAGCAATCAGTGGTAATGCGGTGTTGAGTTGAAAGTTGCTACGTTGTGCACAGAAAGTAATGCTGGCGTCGTTACCGGTAATCTGACCGACGGCCATGATAACGGCTTCTGGAATCACTGGATTGACTTTGCCTGGCATAATAGAAGAGCCAGGTTGTAAAGCGGGTAAGCTTATTTCACCAAGACCAGAGTATGGCCCAGAATTCATCCAGCGTAGATCTTCTGCAATTTTTAAAATTGCCGTAGCACAGGTTTTTAGTTCACCAGACAAGGCTAAAGCTGTGTCTTGGCTGGCTTGTGCCGCAAAGGCGCTGGCCGGTGGAGTTAGGTGATAGGTAGTCATGGTGCTCAGGTGTGTACAGAAGCGTCTTGAAAAGCCACGTGGTGCATTCACGCCTGAGCCAATGGCTGTTCCTCCCTGGGGTAACTTCATCAGGTCATTGCGTAGCGACTCCAAGCGCTTCTTAGCCATTTGAATCTGGATGCTCCATGCACGTATCTCATCTTCCATTCGCATGGGAAGCGCATCCATTAAATGCGTACGGCCTGTTTTGATCACTTCAGCAACTTCAGCAGATTTTCGAGTACAGCGGGTGTGTAGGTGCTCGAGCGCTGGTAACACATCTTTATCGAGTTGGTGTAATGCACTCAAGTGAATGGCTGTAGGAATAACATCGTTAGAGCTTTGGCTCAGGTTGATGTGATCATTAGGGTGAAGATCAAGGCCTGACTGTTGCTTAACCACCGTGGACAGCACTTCATTGATATTCATATTCGTGCTGGTACCGGAACCAGTTTGAAAAACATCCACAGGAAAATGTTTATCTTGATAGTTTCGCTGAACCCACTGAGATGCTTTGATGATGGCAGTGGATTGCTCTTTGGTTAACATCCCTAGTTCTGCATTCGTTTGAGCGGCGGCGGCTTTGACTTGCGCGAGTGCAATAATGAAGGCCTTCGGCATTTTAAGAGAACTAAAGGTAAAGTTTTCTACAGCACGTTGCGTTTGAGCCCCGTAGAGAGCTTTTTCAGGAACCTGTACTTCACCTAATGAATCTCTTTCAGTGCGATAAGCATTCATGTTTAAATTTCCTTAAATAAGATCGACCTAAGTATACTTGGGCCGACAAAAATTTCCATGCATACACGATCATTCATCGGATAATCATACAGTGAACTAAGGAGTTATAGATGAGCATATTGGCAAGCTGGCCTGATTCTCATATCTGTTTAACTGATGTTGAACGAAAAGAAGCTGTCGCCGCGGTCGAAACAGCCTTTAGTTCTGCTTTGGAGAATCTCCAGGTTGATATCGGTTTTAAAGAGATGGTAGATCAGTTGTATGTTCCCATGGGGGCTTGGATTGCACAACATCAGATCCGAAAGCAACAACCGCTTGTGTTGGGTATTAACGGTGCACAGGGAGCTGGAAAGTCAACATTGTTTAATTTATTGGAAGTCACCTTAGTGGAAGGCTTTGGACTGAAGGTGGTGGGATTTTCAATAGATGATCTGTATAAAACACGTGATGATCGCGCCGTTCTTGCGCAACAAGTACACCCGCTGTTAAGTACTCGTGGTGTTCCAGGTACACATGATATTGATCTTGGCATCGATATTATCGACTCGCTACTCAATGCGGATGATCAAACAGTGACATCGATCCCCGTGTTTGACAAATCAATTGATGATCGTTGTCCAGAGCATACTTGGCAAGAGTGGGTCGGTAAGGTAGACATTATTGTATTGGAAGGATGGTGTGTGGGGGCGAAACCTCAAGCAGATGAATTGCTGATAGAGCCGGTGAATGGTTTGGAGGCTGAAGAGGATCCTGAAGGTAGTTGGCGTCATTATGCTAATCAACAACTTAAAGCACAGTATGCTACCCTGTTTTCGCGTATCGATCTATTATTGATGCTTCAAGTACCCAGTATGCAAGCGGTGTTTGAATGGCGCTCACTGCAAGAAAAGAAACTGGCTGAGCGGATGCAATATATTCATGATGCACAGCAACCCAGTGATCATTTGCGCATTATGAATGAACAACAGATCGTCCGCTTTATTCAGCACTATGAACGTTTAACCCGAGCCATGCTGGAGCAGATGCCTGATCAGGCTGATTTAGTATTGAAGTTAAATGAGAATCACAAGATAGAAGAGATAAAAATCAATCGTATACTGTCAACTAAATAGGAAATAAGCTAGCCGTAGCAACACTGATAACGACCTTATTAATGCTACGGTTGTTTTTGTCTGACACTATCCGCGCCATCATATCCTGGTGCGCAATTAATTTACCGAACAGCCTTTCAAAGCTTAAGTTTTGTATACCTTTCTCTGATATTCCGTTGCTGAGCAACATCAGCTCACCCTGTTGATCTCTTCGGTTGCTTAAACGCCAGACAATAATTTCAAGATTTCGAGCACTCTCATACAGTGTTTGTTGGTTCAGGTCATTCAGCATAAAAAACTCATCACGGTACTCATAAGACGCATGGATCATTCCGGCGATACCAATCATGAGTGCAAAGACTCTATCTCCTTGAAAGTTTTCATCAAATGCCAGAGGGATCGCGTCAACCCCATAGCGATGATAAAGCTCTGGATGGCTCAGTTGTCTGGGTGAAGCAAAAATCTGCTCTATGCGTTTTTCGATGGTGATGCCCGTTGGAGCCTTCTGAAGTTCTCTTGGATTGCGATGATATAGTTTGACGGTTAACTCTCTGAGGAGTTCTGTGGTCATTTCGACATGTGCATCAGCAACCATGTCGATATCGGTTTTTGCTAAATTTTTGAGTCGAAAGGGACGATCACTGGAAGAAGGAGAAGCACAGCCTGCTATGATGAATACCATCAACGCGATAACCATCCCCCTTGT
>SLCQ01000069.1 GCA_007125745.1 Nitrincola sp. | reverse complement strand
TATGGGGAATAACAATGCAGCAACTGAATCCATCTGAGATCAGCGAGATTCTCAAGAAGCGCATCGAAAAACTCGACGTGTCTTCTGAAGCCCGTAATGAGGGCACAATCGTAAGCGTATCCGATGGTATCATCCTAATCCACGGTCTTGCCGACGTAATGTACGGTGAAATGATCGAGTTTCCAGGTGGTATCTTCGGTATGGCTCTTAACCTTGAGCGTGACTCTGTCGGCGCCGTGGTTTTGGGTGAATATCAAGGTCTGGTAGAGGGCATGACTGCTCGTTGCACAGGCCGAATCCTTGAAGTACCCGTTGGCCCAGAACTTTTAGGTCGTGTGGTAGACGCACTGGGTAACCCAGTAGACGGCAAGGGTCCAATTGAAGCTAAATTAAGTGATCCGGTCGAAAAGGTTGCACCAGGTGTAATCGATCGTCAATCAGTTGATCAACCAGTACAAACCGGTTTGAAAGCAATTGATGCGATGGTACCTGTAGGTCGTGGTCAACGAGAGTTGATCATCGGTGACCGTCAGATCGGTAAATCAGCGATCGCTATCGATGCGATCATCAATCAGAAAGGTACAGGCATCAAGTGTATCTATGTAGCAATTGGTCAGAAACAGTCCACTATTGCTAACGTAGTGCGTAAACTTGAAGAGCATGGCGCAATGGATCACACCATTGTCGTTGCAGCCGGTGCAGCAGATCCTGCATCTATGCTGTTCTTGGCACCTTATTCTGGTTGTTCAATGGGTGAATACTTCCGCGATCGCGGTGAAGATGCTCTAATCATCTATGATGATTTAACTAAGCAAGCGTGGGCATATCGTCAGATCTCACTATTGTTGCGTCGTCCACCAGGACGTGAAGCTTACCCAGGTGATGTTTTCTATCTTCACTCTCGTCTACTTGAGCGTGCAGCTCGTGTAAATGAAGACTACGTTGAAAAATTCACTAAAGGCGAAGTGAAAGGTAAAACCGGTTCACTTACCGCATTACCAGTTATCGAGACTCAAGGTGGTGACGTATCAGCGTTTGTACCAACAAACGTTATCTCGATCACAGACGGTCAGATATTCCTTGAATCAGATCTGTTCAACTCTGGTATTCGCCCTGCAATTAATGCTGGTCTATCTGTATCCCGTGTTGGTGGTGCAGCACAGACTAAGATCATTAAGAAACTGGGTGGTGGTGTTCGTCTAGCGTTAGCACAGTATCGTGAATTGGCTGCATTCGCTCAGTTTGCTTCTGATCTTGATGAAGCAACACGTGCTCAGCTTGAACACGGTCAACGTGTTACTGAGCTGATGAAGCAGGCACAGTATTCTCCGATGTCCGTTGCTGAAATGGGTCTGAGTCTGTTCGCTGCGAACGAAGGCTTCCTTACAGATGTAGAATTGAACAAAATCGGTGCTTTTGAAACTGCGCTGATCGACTTCTTCAATAGCGAATTTGCTGACCTGATGAAGTCAATCAACGAATCTGGCGACTATAACGACGAGATTTCTGCGAAGTTTAAAGCCGGTATCGAGAAGTTCAAATCTACCCAGACTTGGTAATTACTCGTCAGAGTAGCGGATCTGCGGATCCAAGATATTCGCAGACCGCAAGACTGAGTTAGGAATAGAGGCGGAACTATGGCAGTCGGAAAAGAGATTAAGACACAGATTGCGAGCATTGGTAGCACGCGCAAAATCACCAGCGCTATGGAAATGGTTGCTGCGTCGAAAATGCGTAAAGCTCAAGACCGCATGAATGCTTCCCGCCCATATGCAAGCGGTATTAAGGGTGTAATTCAGCACGTAGCAACAGCTAATCCGGATTACAACCACTTATACATGCAAGAACGAGAAGTTAAACGCGTCGGTTTCATCGTCGTATCAACTGATCGTGGCTTGTGTGGAGGTCTAAACGTTAATACGTTTAAGGCTGCCGTTAATGCTATGAAAGAGTACCATTCACAAAATGTCGAAATTGATATTTGTGCATTGGGAAATAAGGCGATTACTTTCTTTAAAAACTATGGCGGTAACGTTGTAGCTGCACGGGGTCAACTGGGTGATACACCTGAATTGGCTGACCTAATTGGTTCAGTTAAGGTTATGTTGAGTGCATTTGAAGAAGGAAGAGTAGACAAGGTATTTATTGTCTCTAACGAGTTTGTAAATACGATGACGCAAAAGCCTGTCGTTGAACAGGTATTGCCTGCTAAAGCGGACGAGGAAAACGTACATGATCAGCTGAAACGTAGCTGGGACTATCTGTACGAGCCTGACGCAAAAGAACTCTTGGAAGCTTTATTCATACGCTATGTAGAGTCGGTTGTCTATCAAGCTGTGATTGAGAATATTGCCTGTGAGCAGGCAGCACGAATGTTAGCCATGAAAAATGCTACCGATAACGCTGGCGACCTTATTGATGAGCTTCAAATGGTTTACAACAAAGCTCGTCAAGCGGCAATTACTCAGGAAATTTCTGAGATCGTCAGTGGTGCTGCTGCTGTATAGAGCAGTGAACAGGTTTAAACGTTGAGAGGATCCGAACATGAGTAGCGGACGTATTGTTCAGATTATCGG
>SLCQ01000221.1 GCA_007125745.1 Nitrincola sp. | reverse complement strand
GATCAACAGGCGTGAGTGCTAGGATCAAAGCATTTCGGCTGGTGTTGATCTTAATCCTTGAAAAACTGTTCAACCTGTCGCAAAAACAGAGCTGGTTTTTCTGCATGTAACCAATGGCCTGCATCTGCAATGACTCGAAGATCAGCCTGTGGAAAGAGTGCTTTAACAGCATCGGTATGTTCTGATTTTATGTAGTTGGATAGTCCACCTTTAATAAAGCGCGTTGGTCCGTTGAACTGTGGTCCTTGTGGTGCGCTTGCTATTTCATGATACTGGTCTCGTAATGCGCTAAGGTTCATACGCCATGCAAATTGACCCTCTTTGTTGCGATATAAATTCTTCAGTAAAAAGGCTCTAATTCCTGCTTCTGGGATAAAGGCTTGTAGTTGCTTGTCGGCATCACTTCGAGATCGTAATTGGTTAAGGTCGACATGAAAAAGGCCAGCGAAAACCTGTTCATGATGGGCTGGATATTCAATGGGGGCGATATCCGCGACCATCAATTTTGCGACCTTCTCACTGTGTGTTAGGGCAAGTTGCATGGCTACCTTGCCGCCCATGGAATGTCCTAACAGGTGAACGCTATTGAGTTCCAGATCATCTAATAATTGTTTGATATCCTCGGCCATCAAGGGATAACTCATCTCTGCTGTGTGTGGAGAGCGACCATGATTGCGTAGATCAACAGCGATCACATCAAACTTCTCCGAAAGGTTTTTTATATGTGATCCCCAGTTTTCAAGCGTACCAAATAAACCATGCATAATAACAAGCGGGTGACCCTGGCCAGTGCGTTGGTAATGTAGTTTCATAAACCTTTCTCTTATGTTGATAGCCTGCTAATCAGGTGATTCCTGTGTATCTTCAGAGATAATGTCAGTAACTTGGCAACTGAGTTTGCCATCTTTGAGTGTGGCGACCAGTGTGTCGCCAATAGAGGTCTGTTGAGTAGTATAAACTATCTCTCCTTGTTGATTCTGAAGGTAGGAGAAGCCTCGGTTTAGCGTCGCGAGTGGACTTACGCTATTCAAGCGGTAGACCGTTTGTTCAAATGCAAAGCGGCGATGCTTTAGAGAAGCATTCAACCGTTGCTGTAGCTGTGTATAGACTTTTTCTATGCGAAGGGCATGGCTTCGCATCTCAGGCGTACGGCGAACCAATCGACATGTCAATGATGTTAACCCTTGGTCTTGTCGCTGTATTTGCAATAACTGTAAGCGCATTAGACTTGATGTTAAATCAGAAAGTTGTTGTCGCTGTTGGCGGAGCCTCTCACCCGGATGCTTTAACCTTAGTTGCAGTAGGTCAAGACGTTGTTGTGCTTGCTGAAACTGCTGTAATGTTCGTCGCGTAAAGGTGTTTTGTGTATCGATCAGTTGCCTTTTCAATAGGTGTTGATCAGGGCTTAATATCTCAGCCGCCGCAGATGGGGTCGGTGCACGATAGTCAGCGACAAGATCACTAATCGTTGTATCTGTTTCGTGGCCTACTGCAGATACTATCGGAATGGATGAGCTGGCAATCGCTTCAGCTACAGCCACTTCATTAAACGGCCATAAATCTTCGAGTGACCCACCCCCGCGTCCTATAATCAGAACATCGCATGCTTTGTGACGATTGGCTAAAGCCAGTGCATTAATCAACTGCTCTGCCGCTTCAGTTCCTTGCACAGCTGATGGGTATAGGTTTACTGGAATCCCTGGAAAGCGACGTTTTAGGACATGTAAAATATCGTGAATAGCCGCTCCTGAAGAGGATGTGATTACGCCAATACAACGGGGGTGTTTGGGTAAGGTTTTTTTACGAGATAAGTCAAAAAGGCCGCGTGCCGATAAACGTTGCTTTACTTGCTCAAATGCTTTTTGAAGTTGGCCCTCGCCACTTGGAATCATCTGATCGCAAATTAATTGAAAATCTCCACGACCTTCATACAGACTGACTTTGGCTAGGACTACAACTTGATCACCCTCTTTGGGTTGAAAGCTGACGGATTGGGCTTGTCGACGAAACATCGCACAACGAACCTGTGCACGATCATCTTTTAAAGTGAAATACCAGTGCCCAGAAGCTGGCCGCGCAAGGTTCGTCAGCTCACCTTCTACACGTATGAGGGAAAAACTGGCCTCAAGCAACTGCTTGGCTTCGCGGTTAAGTTGACTGACAGAGAGTGCAAGATTCGATGGTTTGTTCATCTATTTATAGTAGTGACTAATAGATCCAGATAAAAGCCTTGTTTGCAGATTCAAACACGGTGTGCAGATTGAGACGTTCACGCCTTTGGTGTAAAATTACCTGCTTAATTTTTCCAAGATAGACAGGCTGGCCGACCATGTTGAGAATCGTTGAAGAAGCGCTCACTTTTGATGATGTACTACTGATCCCTGGATACTCCGAAGTACTTCCAAAAGACGTTTCCCTGAAAACTCGCCTTACCAAAGGAATAGAGTTAAACATTCCGGTAGCATCTGCTGCAATGGATACGGTGACAGAAGCTCGCTTGGCCATTGCTATGGCTCAGGAAGGTGGTATCGGCATTATTCATAAAAATTTAACACCTGAGCAACAGGCCGAAGAAGTACGAAAGGTTAAAAAATATGAGTCGGGTGTCGTTTCTGAGCCGGTCACCTGTAGCCCAGAAACCACGGTTCGAGAAGTGCTTGATATGGCACAAAAGCATGGTTTTTCAGGTTTTCCTGTCTTGCAGGGCGAAGAGCTTGTGGGCTTGGTGACCAGTCGAGATGTTCGCTTTGAGCAGGATTTAGATGCTCGAGTGGACAGCATCATGACACCTAAAGAGCGTCTCGTTACAGCGAAAGAAGGTGATGATCCTGCTAGCATTCGTGAACTGCTCAGAAAGCATCGTATCGAAAAGATTTTGTTGATTGATGATCAGTTTCATTTAACAGGCATGATGACTGTTAAAGATATGAGCAAAGCAAAAGCTTATCCGAATGCTGCTAAAGACTCCAAAGCACGTTTGATTGTCGGCGCTGCCGTCGGGACAGGCCCAGAAACGCCTGAGCGAGTCGAAGCCTTAGTGAATGCAGGTGTCGATCTGATTATTGTAGATACCGCTCACGGTCACTCAAAAGGGGTTATCGACCGGGTTGCCTGGATCAAAACCCACTTTCCTCAGGTACAAGTAATTGGGGGTAATATAGCGACCGCCGATGCTGCTATTGCGCTTGCTGAAGCAGGTGCTGATGGAGTGAAAGTAGGTATTGGTCCTGGCTCTATCTGTACAACGCGTATCGTTGCGGGTATCGGTGTCCCGCAAATCAGTGCGGTCGCGAATGTTGCCTCTGCATTGCAATCCTATGGTGTGCCCGTGATTGCAGATGGTGGTATCCGTTTCTCTGGAGATCTATCCAAAGCGATCGCGGCAGGTGCTTCTGCTGTCATGGTAGGTTCAATGCTGGCTGGAACGGATGAGGCACCTGGTGAGGTTGAACTGTTTCAAGGTAGAGCCTTTAAATCCTATCGCGGAATGGGATCTTTAGGTGCAATGTCGGGTTTAACCGGCTCATCTGATCGCTACTTCCAAGATGCGAAAGCGGGTGTAGAGAAGCTGGTTCCAGAAGGTATTGAAGGTCGTGTTCCTTGTAAAGGCCCTATGCACAATGTTGTACATCAGTTGATGGGCGGGTTACGAGCGTCAATGGGGTATACTGGCTGTGCCACTATTGATGAGATGCGGACCAAACCATCGTTTGTCCGTATTACGAATGCCGGTATCACGGAAAGCCATGTACATGATGTAAGTATTACCAAAGAAGCGCCCAATTACCGCGTTAGTTAAATTTATCCAACCATATATAAGTGGGGCGGTTGCCGCCCCATTTTTCGTTTTAAAGTTGTCTGATCACGCAGGAAATTGAGTCACTGATCGGACCGTTTGCTGGAGAAAGCAACAATGAGTCAAGATATTCACGCTCAACGAATCCTGATTCTGGATTTTGGATCTCAATATACTCAGCTGATCGCTCGTCGAGTTAGAGAGATCGGAGTATATAGTGAGATCCACCCGTGGGATATGACACCCGACGCGATTCGTGAGTTTGCTCCGAAGGGAATTATTCTTGCTGGTGGTCCTGAATCCGTGACAGAGTTGGACTCTCCACGAGCCCCTAAAGAGGTGTTCGAGATGGGCATTCCGCTACTCGGTATTTGTTATGGCATGCAAACCATGTCTGAGCAACTAGGCGGTAAAGTAGAAACCTCTGAAAAGCGTGAATTTGGCTATGCTCGAGTTAAGTTGGCAGATAGTCCCAGCCGGTTACTGGAGGGTATTGAAGACCATATTGCCAACAATGGAGCCCTTTCTCTGGACGTATGGATGAGTCATGGCGATAAAGTGACCGTGTTACCCGAGGGGTTTCATACGATCGCTTCTACTGAGTCGGCACCAATTGCGGCCATGTGTGATCCTAAACGTAATTTTTATGCGGTTCAATTTCATCCAGAAGTGACTCATACCAAACAGGGAATGCGCATACTGGATCGTTTTGTAAAAGAGATATCCGGAGCTGATGCTCTGTGGACAGCGCAAAATATTATTGATGATCTGATTGTTAAAGTGCGTGATCAGGTTGGCGATAATAAAGTGTTGCTCGGTTTATCGGGCGGTGTTGACTCCTCTGTTGTAGCGGCCTTGTTACACAAAGCCATTGGCGATCGATTGACCTGTGTGTTTGTGGATAATGGTCTGCTTCGTAAACACGAAGGCAATCAGGTGATGGAAATGTTTGCCCGAAACATGGGTGTACGAGTCATTCGTGTCGATGCAGAAGATCGCTTCTTAGGCCGACTCGCAGGAGAAGCTGATCCAGAGGCAAAACGTAAAATTATCGGTAACACCTTTATTGAAGTCTTTGATGAAGAGGCTCATACCCTGACGGATTGTCGCTTTTTAGCGCAAGGCACTATCTATCCTGATGTTATTGAATCAGCCGCCTCAAAAACTGGAAAAGCACATGTCATCAAGTCACATCACAACGTGGGTGGACTGCCTGAAGATATGAAGTTTGAGTTGGTTGAACCACTTCGAGAGCTCTTTAAGGATGAGGTGCGCAAGATAGGCCTCGAGCTAGGTTTGCCCTATGATATGGTTTACCGGCATCCATTCCCTGGACCTGGTTTAGGGGTGCGTATTTTGGGTGAGGTGAAAAAAGAGTACGCTGATATTTTACGTGAAGCTGATGCTATTTTTATTGAGGAGCTTCACAAGGCGGATTGGTATCACAAAACCAGCCAGGCCTTCGCTGTTTTCTTGCCGGTCAAATCGGTGGGCGTCGTGGGCGACGGTCGTCGTTATGAATACGTCATTGCATTGCGTGCTGTCGAAACAATCGATTTTATGACCGCTCGCTGGGCACACTTACCCTATGAGTTACTCGAAACGGTATCGGGCCGCATTATCAATGAGGTCGATAAAGTATCCCGCGTGACTTATGATGTCTCAAGCAAGCCACCTGCAACCATTGAATGGGAGTAATGCATCCTCCCACCTCTCAGGACAGCGCTTGGATGAACCAGGCGCTGGCATTGGCAAGTCACGCCGCTGAGTTGGGTGAAGTGCCTGTTGGGGCATTAGTCGTGCTGAATGGTGAGGTGATTGGGCAGGGATATAATCAGCCCATCGCTTCACATGATCCATCTGCTCATGCAGAGATCATGGCACTTCGTGATGCAGCAAAGCGCGTCGGTAATTATCGACTTCCCGGAGCGGATCTTTATGTGACGCTTGAACCCTGTATGATGTGTGCTGGAGCCATAGTCCATGCGCGTATTAATCGAGTTATTTTTGGTGCGCATGAGCCTAAAGCCGGTGCTATTGTGAGTCGCCAGCAATGTTTTTCATTATCACATATCAATCATCGCCCTGAAGTGACCGCAGGTGTGATGGCGGAGCAATGTGCACAACAGCTCAGTGATTTCTTTAAAACAAGGCGTCTAGCAAAACGGCTCAACAACCTGTGATGCGCCGGTTGTTAGAGGCTAGGGGCAAAGTTTCTCAGAATTTTTTCACTCAGATCACGAAATTCATCTGAGCTGGCGGTATCGGGAATCGGCTCAAAGATCACTTCTTCGTTATCAAAGCCGCCTAAAAGATTAAACTCCCATTCAAAAACATCGATATAACGTCGAATATTATCGACATATCGAACTGGCTCATGTCCGCGAGCATAACCATGCCGTAACTGTGTGTAATAGCGCTCTTGTGCTAATTTAGGAAGGTGTGAGCGCACGTCCGTCCAGCGATCCGGGTTGCCTCCTAGCTGTTGTGTTAGTCGTCGCGCATCATGAAGATGGCCCAATCCAACATTGTAAGCGGCTAATGCAAACCAGGTATGATCAGGTTCAGGAATTCGTTCAGGAATACGTTGTTTCATATTCAACAGGTATTGTGCGCCACCTAAAATACTTTGTTTTGCGTCTGTTCGATCATCAACATTGACTTCGCTGGCTGCCGCATGGGTTAACATCATGACACCCCTAACTCCAGTGGGTGAGACAGCATCTGGGTCCCAGTGTGATTCCTGATAACCGACTGCTGCCAGTAAAGACAGCTCAATACCTGTTTTTTCAGAAGCTTTCTGAAAATAGTCAGATAGCGGCATAAAGCGCTCAGTCAGGTGTGTACGAAAGGAAACTGTATCAAAATAGTTTAATGGGTTCTCTTGAGTGAAATAACGTGCTTCAAGCTCAGAGATCAAGAGTTGAGTTGAAGGTTCGGCAAAAAAGCTGTGCAATGCTTGGGTGAGTGAGTAATCTCTTTGTGGAGCTAAGAGCCAGCTGACGGCGACAGGCTCACCTAGCTCGAATGCACTTTGTAAACCTGGGAAATAACTGCGCTGTGTACCAAAAAAGAATTGATCAACAACTGCAAAGTCCAACTCACCTTCATGAACAGCTCGCAAGAGGTCAATAGGGTCTTGGTTATCATCACTGACAATATGTATATCAAGCAAGGAAGCGGTTGCATCGCGCAACGTGCTCTCATGACTGCTACCGGCAACCACGCCAATACGCCTTCCGACTAGCTCATCCACTGATGAAGGTGCTCGACGACCTTGGCGTTGGCGGTAGATGACAGACGAGCTGGTTTTACGGTAAACGGGACCGGTATAAAAATGTTCTTGGCGTTCATCAGTTGCAAGCAAGTTAGCCGCAACTAAATGCACGCTACGATTATTTAAACTTGTAAAAAGAGCGTGATGATCTGGACTAATGGTGAGATCAAGACCGACATTGAGGTGCTGAGCAAAAGCCTTGACAAGTTCATACTCAAATCCTGCCGCTTCACCACGTAGCAAGTACCATGACATGGGGTTGTTCAGTGTTGCCACACGTAGTTTGCCCTGTCGTTCAATCAGGGATAGTTGGCTATCATTACTTAGGCTGATCATAACCAAGGCAAACACCAGTCCTAAAAATAGCAATGTAAGTAGCAACTCTCTTAAGAAGTTTGTTTTTGCTGTTATCTTCATTTTATTGCTGTTCTGGTATCAGGTACCCCTGTTCGGGTAAACTATGCACTTATTTTCCCGCTGTTAATGCTTGTAAAGTCAGGCACCAAAAGAGGCTCGAATTCGACATGCTCGTTCTGCGTGGAGCACCTGCTCTCTCGACGTTTCGTCACGATAAGCTGTTATCTCTTCTTCAGGCTCACGTATCACAGGTAACAAGCCTGTATGCAGAGTTTATTCACTTTGCTGATATTAAAGCACCGCTCGATTCAGACGCGAGTCAAGTGCTTGATCGCATCTTAAGCTATGGACCACAAGGCTGTGTTGAAAATCCACATGGACAGCTCTTTTTGGTGATCCCAAGGCCAGGAACGATATCACCTTGGTCAAGTAAAGCTACTGATATCGCTCATAACTGTGGTCTTAAGCAGGTCAAGCGTATCGAACGAGGTTTAGCCTACTACATTGATGCGGATTCTGCACTGAGTCAAGACGATCTAAATTATGTGACTCACGCGCTTCATGATCGTATGACCCAAATCGTGGTGACAGAGCTCAATAACGCTGAAGCCTTATTTGGCCATGAAGCACCCCGTCCGCTAAATTATGTCGATGTAATGCGTGATGGTCGTCAGGCATTAGTGGAAGCAAATCAAACATTAGGTTTGGCGCTTGCAGACGATGAAATTGACTATCTGTTGACAAGTTTTACCGAGTTGCAACGCAACCCCTCTGATGTTGAGTTGATGATGTTTGCGCAAGCAAATTCAGAGCATTGTCGACACAAAATTTTTAATGCCAGTTGGGAAATTGATGGTGAAGCACAAGAAAAATCGTTATTTGCGATGATTCGAAACACCAATGAGCAAGCGGGTGATAATGTATTGTCAGCCTATAAAGACAATGCCGCAGTGATCACAGGATCGATGGGCGGGCGTTTTTTTCCAGATCCAGAAACGGCTATCTATTCTTATCATCCAGAACCTATCCATATCTTGATGAAGGTTGAGACACACAATCACCCAACGGCCATTGCTCCTCATCCAGGTGCAGCCACAGGTTCTGGTGGAGAAATTCGTGATGAGGGCGCAACGGGTAAAGGTGCCAAGCCTAAAGCTGGACTGACGGGATTTACAGTGTCAGATCTTAACATACCTGGCTTTGAGCAACCTTGGGAATCCACTTATGGTAAGCCCGACCGAATCGTAACACCTTTAGAAATTATGATTGAAGGGCCGATTGGCGGAGCCGCCTTTAATAATGAGTTCGGCAGACCTAATCTAACCGGATATTTTCGTACTTTTGAGCAACAGGTTTCCGGAGTTGCTGGCGATGAGATAAGAGGTTATCACAAGCCGATAATGATCGCTGGTGGTCTGGGTAATATCCGCGAAGGGCATGTTGAAAAAGGTGACATCCCTGTAGGTGCCAAACTCATCTGCCTGGGTGGGCCTGCGATGTTGATAGGCCTTGGGGGAGGGGCTGCTTCCTCTATGGCCAGCGGTAGCTCAGCGGCGGATTTGGATTTTGCGTCCGTACAGCGTGATAACCCAGAGTTAGAGCGTCGATGCCAAGAGGTGATAGACCGATGCTGGCAGAAAGGTGACTTGAACCCTATTGCCTTTATACATGATGTAGGTGCGGGTGGTCTTTCAAATGCTTTCCCAGAATTGGTTAAAGATGGCGGACGCGGAGGTAGCTTTGAGCTACGTCAAATTAATAATGACGAACCTGGTATGTCCCCACTAGAAATCTGGTGTAATGAAGCACAAGAGCGCTATGTGTTGGCGGTTAAGCCAGAAGATATGCCAATTTTCGAGGCGATCTGTGAACGAGAGCGTTGCCCTTATGCGGTGGTTGGTGAGGCCGTTGATGAGTTGCATTTGACACTCAATGATCAGCACTTTGAAACTCGCCCGGTTGATTTACCTATGAGTGTTTTATTTGGTAAACCACCCAAAATGCATCGTACGGTCACGCGTAAAACCTACGAAGTCCCTCACTTTGATGCAAAAGGTATCGATCTGGAAGAAGCGGTCGAGCGTGTTTTAAAGCTACCGGCGGTTGCCTCTAAGTCCTTTTTGATCACTATAGGTGATCGGACCATTACAGGACTGGTTGCGCGTGATCAAATGGTGGGGCCATGGCAAGTACCTGTTGCAGATTGTGCTGTGACGGCTGCTTCGTTTGATACCTATGCCGGAGAAGCTATGGCAATGGGCGAGCGAACCCCTCTTGCGTTGATTGACTCGCCAGCCTCGGGTCGCATGGCTGTTGGTGAAACGCTCACAAATATAGCGTCAGCGCGTATAGCTGAGATTCGTGATGTCAAGCTTTCAGCAAACTGGATGTGTGCTGCGGGCCATCCAGGCGAAGATGAAAAGCTTTACGATACGGTTAAAGCAGTGGGGATGGAGTTGTGTCCTGCGCTGGGTATTACGATACCCGTGGGTAAAGACTCAATGTCCATGCGAACAGTGTGGCAGGAGGGTGATGAAGCTAAAAGTGTTACCTCGCCAATGTCATTAATTGTATCGGGCTTTGCTCCGGTATTGGATGTGCGCAAAACTCT
>SLCQ01000262.1 GCA_007125745.1 Nitrincola sp. | reverse complement strand
GGCTTCTTTCTGTCGATTTGGGATCGGATGTTTAACAGCTATACCCAAGCACCTCGGGATGGTCATACCACCATGGTGCTGGGTTTGGATTATGCCCAGCAGCCCGAGAAGCTCAAGTTACAGCATTTGTTAATCATGCCTTTTACCGTTAAGCCTTCTTCTGTTCATCAAATAAGTGACAAGCGCTGACTGTTTATGAAATAGTGTTTGTAACATAGTTAGTTAGGTTGTCGTTAAAATGATATCCGAGTACGAACGGCGTTTATCCGCACTGAGGCCTCGTTTGCTCGCCTTTGCCCGATTGCAGTTACGTTGCCATGATGAGGCTGAAGATGTGGTACAGGACGCGCTATTGATCGCGGCAACTAAATCCGAAGACTTTGATGGTCGAAGCCAATATGAAACTTGGGTATTCGGTATTCTTAAATACAAAATACTGGATCTGTTTAGAGCTGAAAAGCGCCGCTCACGTTGGTTGGTAGAAACAGATGGAAGCTGGCAGGACGAGCTAGATAAACAGTTTCGTGAAAACGAGCGTTGGCAGGATGATCATCGACCTCAAGATTGGGGGGATCCCGAAGCGGTGCTGGCCAGCAGCCATTTTTGGCGAGTCTTCGATGCTTGCATGATCCATTTGCCTGATGTTCCCGCCCGTATATTTTCGTTGCGTGAATTGATGGAGGTGGATATTGAGGAGATTTGCTCTTTACTCAATATTACTGAAAATAACTGCTCGGTCATTCTTTACCGAGCCCGAATGAAGTTGCGCCAGTGTCTTGAAAAAGGCTGGGTAGCGGAAGGGGATAAGTGATGTTGACCTGTCACCAAGCGACGCAATTGATGTCTTCTCGATTGGATCGTGAAATCTCTCTTAACAAAAAAATCAGTCTTAAATTTCATCTCATGATGTGCAAAAGTTGTCATCGTTGTGATCAACAACTGGAACTGATTCATCAGGCTGGACAGCAGTGGTATGAACGCATGATTCGCGAGGGTCATATCAAGCCAGAAACAGATGAATAGGGCACAAAAAAATTGATTCTACCAAGCGTAAGAAATGCTTATTCAGATACGACTAAGTGACAGAGAAATATATTAAGGATTAAGTCGAATGAATAAGAGAGTCGTATTACTGGCTGGATTAGTTTTAGCGGTGTTGGTGGTTTGGCAGCTGGGTTGGTTAGATGCGTTAACCTTTGATAACCTGAAACAGCAGCAGGCTAATCTGATGGCGATGAGAGACGCTCAACCCTTCATGGTGAGTGTTGTTTACCTAATGATTTATGTCGGTGTGACTGCTCTGTCCCTTCCAGGGGCTGCGATTATGACACTCGCCGGTGGGGCGATCTTTGGCTTAGGCTGGGGACTGTTATTGGTATCCTTTGCCTCGACGCTGGGTGCAACGCTGGCGATGCTGGTGTCGCGTTTTTTTCTACGCGATTGGGTCAAACAACGATTTAGCCATAGCATGAAAAAGCTGGATGACGGTGTTGAACGGGAAGGTGCCTTTTATCTGTTTGCACTTCGTCTGGTTCCGGCATTTCCTTTCTTTGTGATCAATCTGGCGATGGGTCTGACACGGATGAAAATTTGGACCTTTTGGTGGGTGAGTCAGGTGGGAATGCTGGTCGGTACGGCGGTCTATGTCAATGCCGGCACTCAGCTTGCACAACTTCAGTCACCGAGTGATATTTTATCCATTCAACTCTTGGGCGCCTTCGCGCTGTTGGGTGTATTCCCGTTGCTGGCCCGCAAAGCACTGGAGATCTATAAAAGTCGCCAAGCGTTAAGTCAGTGGAAAAAACCGGCGCACTTCGATACCAATTTAGTGGTGATCGGTGCTGGCAGTGGTGGTTTAGTATCCGCTTACATTGCCGCGGCCGTGAAAGCCAAGGTGGTACTGGTTGAAAAACACCAGATGGGTGGTGACTGTTTGAATACGGGCTGTGTGCCCTCAAAAGCCCTGATTCGTTCGGCAAAGCTGGCGCATGAAATGCGTCACGCTGATCACTATGGTTTGAAAAGCCAACAACCGGAGGTCGATTTTGCTACCGTGATGGATCGTATTCATGCGGTGATCGCTGAGATCGAACCTCATGATTCGGCAGAGCGTTTTACCGGATTAGGTGTCGATGTGCGCCAGGGTAGCGCGAAACTCATCTCGCCTTGGGAAGTAGAGATTACCTTGAATACTGGCGAAGTGCAGCGTGTCACTACCCGCAGCATTATTCTGGCAACGGGAGCAGAGCCCTTCGTACCTGACCTTCCTGGGTTAGACAAAGTAGACTATCTCACGTCTGATAACCTGTGGCAGTTACGCGACCTTCCTAAACGCTTGTTAGTGCTGGGTGGCGGGCCTATCGGTTGTGAATTAACGCAAGCTTTTCAACGTTTGGGATCTCAGGTGACGCAAGTGGAACGCGGTGAACGTTTGATGGCACGTGAAGATGAAGACGCCAGTCAGTTGGTGATGCAGCATTTTCGTCAAGAAGGGGTGGATCTTCGTTTGCAGCATCAAGCGTTACGGTTTGAAGTCGCTGGCGATAAAAAAAGCTTGATTGCCCAGAAAGTGACTGGAGAAGAAGTC
>SLCQ01000171.1 GCA_007125745.1 Nitrincola sp. | reverse complement strand
TCAGGGTGAATAATGACTGCTACTTCTGAACAATAACCCGCTAACGCTTCATCAATACCATTATCTACAAGTTCAAACACCATATGGTGCAGGCCACTTCCATCATCCGTATCACCGATGTACATACCTGGACGCTTTCTAACGGCATCAAGTCCTTTCAGAACCTTTATGCTCGTTGAATCGTAATTTGAGTTTTCACCACTCATTATTCACTCCTAGTACTACCGGATAGACAAGCTTCCGGCATCCAGATGGAAAAGCGCCAGATCCGTATCTGGCGACCAAAATTTTAAAATGCTGTCAGGTTCAACACATGTAATAAAACACTGATCCTGACTTTGTTCTAAAAACTGACAAAATAGCCGCGCATGGGGTTCATCTAACTCTGATGGCAAATCATCGACTAAATAGATACAAGGTCTATTTGTTTCATTCCTATAAACCAACCCCTGTGCCAAGCGTAACGCGCTAACAACGAGCTTTTTTTGACCACGAGACAATCTGTCAGCAGCATTAACAGATCCACAACGAAAACGAATATCAGCGCGTTGAGGACCAGACAATGTAAAGCCTTGTTGTATTTCACGTGCGCTTTGATCGGCTAACACAGCTTCTAAACTGCGCTTACTATCCCAACCACTGTAAAAGCCTAATTCAACTTCTACATCCTGCAACAAGATCTGGAGGATTCTGATAAACTCAGGACGTAACTTGTCAATGTAGGCACGTCTGTGTGCAGTAAGCTTCTCACCAAATGACAGAAATTCACTATCCCATACCTGCATCTGCAAAGGGTTGATTTTACCATATTTCAATAAAGAATTCCGTTGTTTCAACGCACGACGAAACCCTCGCCAGAGAGAAATAAAAATGGGGTCATCATGAAAACAACCCCAGTCAATAAATTGCCGCCTTGTGGAAGGAGAACCATCCAAAAGCTCAAAAGTACCACTGTACAAAACTTGAACGGGTAACAAAGACGCTAGGGCGGCAGAATCCAAACTGTTACCATCAAATCTAACACGTATCTCACCAGTCAAATGTTTTTCAACACCCAGAGGTCTTAACTGTTCATTGTCATGCACGCGAGAAAAAACTAAAGCGCTGGATTGACCCTGAGTTAACAGATGGCGGATCTCATGCGTACGAAAGGAACGAGTAGTGGAGAGAAAATGAATAGCTTCAAGTATGCTGGTTTTTCCACTACCGTTTGCGCCCGAAATAATATTAATACGTGATGAAGGAAAGAACTCAGGTGTTTGTAAATTTCGAACACCTGAGATTTTTAGATAAGAAACTGGCATCTATTAGTTTAACTAGGTAATCTCTACATGCGCATAGGCATGACAACATAAAGCGCATCATTCTCATCATAACCCTGCACAAGAGCACTGGAATTAGCATCCGATAAGATAATACGAACAACATCGGAATTAAGAATCGATAAAACATCGAGAAGATAATTGACGTTAAAGCCAATCTCTAAGTCCTGTCCCTCGTAATCTACTGCAAGTGTCTCCTCGGCCTCTTCCTGTTCAGGATTGTTAGCAGTGACCTGTAACATCGCATTGCTCAAATTTAGACGAACCCCGCGGTATTTTTCATTGGATAGAATCGCTATACGAGTAAATACTTGGCGTAACTCCTGACGATCACCCAATAAGACTTTATCACCGTTGCGCGGTATAACACGGTTGTAATCAGGGAATTTTCCATCAACGAGTTTAGAGGTGAACGTAAAATCACCAACAACAGCACGAATGTGGCTAGCGCCTATTACCAGTGTGACGGAGGTATCACCCCCTTGAAGCAAACGAGCGAGCTCTAAAATACCTTTACGAGGAATAATAATTTGATGATCAAGCGAGGCATCAGCATCAACAGGCGTTGTACAGGTAGCTAAACGATGTCCATCAGTTGACACTGCACGAAGCATAGAGTCACGTACTTCCAGTAACATACCGTTTAAATAATATCGCACATCTTGTTGTGCCATCGAAAAGCCGGTTTTTTCGATCAACTGTCGCAACGAGTTTTGTGGTAGCGATATGGTTAAGGCTTCAGGACTATCTTCAACATTGGGGAAATCAGCAGCGGGTAAGGTCGCTAAAGAAAAGCGGCTTCGACCTGCTTTAATTCGCGCTTTATCGTCAGCTACTTGTACTTCAACAAGGGCATCATCTGATAGAGATTTGCAAATATCCATTAGCTTTCGAGCTGGAATAGTCACAGAGCCTGCTTCAGCCATCTCTTGCAAAGGGATACGGGCGACCAATTCCACTTCCAGATCGGTACCTGTCATAGACAACATACCGTCATTGGCCACTAGTAAAATATTGGACAAAACCGGCATAGTCTGACGGCGTTCAACTACCCCAGCTACTAGCTGTAAGGGCTTGATCAGTGCTTCTCTGGAAATCACAAATCTCATGGCTTCATTCCTTGCTCAGGATCTGAATACTACGCCGTCAGGTGACGTAGCAGGTTTTTATAATCTTCACTAATGTCGTTATTACTTTCACGAAGTTCTTTAATTTTACGACATGCATGAAGAACCGTTGTATGATCTCTACCACCAAAGGCGTTGCCAATTTCTGGCAAACT
>SLCQ01000282.1 GCA_007125745.1 Nitrincola sp. | reverse complement strand
TGCCGGTGGCATAGCAACAGCACGCCAACTTTTCCGCTCAGAACGCTCTATGAAAGTGATCAACCGCAGTGCCGGTTCGTTAATGGTAGCGGCTGGGCTGTACTTGGCGGGTAAGAGCTAATACAAAAAAGAAAGCCCGGGCTAGCCGGGCTTAATCGAGGGGAACGCCGTTGCTCAGTTAACCAAGAGGGTTAAGCAGCGGCTTCATCTTCTACCGATGAACGGATCAGGTAATCAAACGCACCCAACGCGGCGGCTGAACCATGTCCCATGGCGATGATAATTTGCTTATAAGGAACGTTAGTTACATCACCCGCTGCAAAGACACCTGGAATATTGGTTTCGCCGTGGTTGTTGACCTCAATTTCACCGAATCGGCTCAATTCCATATCACCTTTTAACCATTCGGTGTTAGGTACTAGTCCTATTTGAACAAAGATACCAGCGACATCAACATCAACCATTTCATTCGTATTGCGGTCTTTATAGGTCAGACCAACAACTTTATTTCCATCACCACGTACTTCAGTGGTTTGAGCCATCTTGATAATTTCGATGTTATTCATAGAAGATGCTTTACGCTGAAGAACCGCATCAGCACGCAAAGTATCACTAAATTCTAAAACAGTAACATGCTCAACGATGCCGGCTAAGTCGATTGCTGCTTCGATACCCGAATTTCCACCACCGATAACCGCAACACGCTTCCCTTTAAATAGCGGGCCATCACAGTGAGGGCAGTACGCAACACCCTTGCCGCGATATTCTTGTTCACCCGGTACATTCATCTCTCTCCAACGGGCACCTGTTGCCAAGATGACAGATTTACTTTTCAGTGTTGCACCATTCTCAAGATCAATCTCAACCAGTTTTTCGCGACGTAACTTTTTCGCACGCTGATTATCCATAATATCAACGTCATACTCTTTAACGTGTTGCTCTAGGCTGGCAACGAGCTTTGGACCTTCTGTGTAGTTAACCGAAATAAAGTTCTCGATGCCGACAGTGTCCATCACCTGGCCACCAAATCGCTCTGATACGATACCGGTTCGAATGCCTTTACGTGCCGCATAAATAGCAGCCGCCGCACCCGCTGGCCCTCCCCCAACAATTAATACATCGTAAGGGTCTTTTTGACTTAAAGTAGCCGCATCTCTCGCCGCTGCACCTGTGTCTACTTTGCCTAGGATCTCTTTCAGGGTCATACGCCCTTGACCAAAAGGCTTACCATTGAGTAGCACCGTCGGAACAGCCATAATTTGACGATCGGACACTTCTTCTGGGAATAAAGCACCGTCGATCATCACACTGGTGACGTTCGGATTCAAAATTGCCATCAGGTTTAGTGCTTGAACGACATCTGGGCAGTTCTGGCAAGATAACGAAATATAGGTTTCAAAATGAAATTCACCCTGCAACTGACGCGCTTGTTCAATTAGCTCAGCGTCTGCTTTTGAAGGGTATCCACCGGATTGTAATAATGCCAATACCAGTGACGTAAATTCGTGCCCCATTGGAATGCCAGCAAAGCGCACACGTGGTTTTTCACCCACGGGAGCAATGGCCATACTAGGGGTTCTTTCACTGCCATCTGTCAAAGTGATTAGGCTGATTTTTTCATTAAGAGCCGCAATTTCCTGACATAAATTAAGCAGTTCTTTTGCTTTTGCTGTTTCGTCAACGGACACAGTAATCTCAATAGGATTAACGATGTTCTGCAAATAGGTGTCCAGTTGCTTCTTTATATTCGCGTCCAGCATGAGACCGTCCTTTAACGATTAGACAAATAATAAATAAATTAGGAAGAACACCGACCCCGATCGGGGTCGGCTGTATCAGCAATCTAGGTTAAATTAGATTTTGCCAACTAGATCTAGTGAAGGAGATAGTGTCTCTTCACCTGGCTGCCAAGATGCTGGGCAAACTTCGCCATCGTGAGAAGCTACATATTGTGCTGCCTGGATCTTACGAACCAATTCTTTAGCAGAACGGCCAATACCTAGGTCGTGGATTTCAGCCACTTTAATTTCGCCTTCAGGGTTGATGACGAAAGTACCACGTAGTGCCAGACCATCTTCTTCGATCATCACTTCGAAGTTGCGAGAGATAACACCCGTTGGATCAGCAACCATTGGGAAGTTGATCTTTTTAATTGTTTCAGAAGCATCGTGCCATGCTTTGTGAGTGAAGTGAGTATCAGTAGAAACTGAGTAAACTTCAACGCCCATTTCTTGCAGTTTTGGATAGAAATCAGCAAGATCACCCAGCTCAGTTGGGCAAACAAACGTAAAGTCTGCTGGGTAGAAGAATACGACTGACCACTTGCCTTTCAGGTCTGCATCAGACACCTGAACGAACTCTCCATTATGATAAGCAGTTGCATTAAAAGGTTTTACTTCAGTATTAATCAATGACATTTCGTTCTCCTGTAGGGATTGTCGTTATTCAACAGTGACCATAGTAGACAAAAAGTATGACATTTGGAAATTAATATAGATTAATAGTCTGATTAATTTTTACTATTTAAGTGATCGACCATTAACTGGAGCGTTGTGCGACCTCGAAAGACATTTTTGCTTAAACGATACACCAGCCTAACCTGCTGGATCGATTCATTAGGCCATAGGTCGGTATCAACATTAAACGCAATCGCATCTAACGCCATTTGGCCTCCAACAGGCATCACCACCATCTTTAAATGCCGATATCCCACGATACGTTGTTGCAGTAGTCTAAATTCACCGTCAAATAGAGGTTCAGGGAACTGATGCCCCCAGGGCCCCGCCTCCTGAAGTTGTTCAGCCAGCTCTAGTGTCATGTCAGTATCAAGTAGCTCTCCATCAGTAAAAATCACACGCTGAAGATTATCTTGATTTAATGAATCGCGCACTTGTGCATCAAATGCGCTGCGAAAAACCTCTAGGTCTTTTTCAGCAATAGACATTCCTGCAGCCATGGCATGACCACCAAATTTACGTAGCAATGATGGATATTTCGCAGCTATAGCATCCAGCCCATCGCGTATATGAAAACCTTCAATGGATCGTGCTGACCCTTTCAACTCACCAGCATCCCCAGGGGCAAATGCGATGACAGGACGATGAAGGCGCTCTTTAATTCGAGAGGCCAAAATACCGATTACACCTTGATGCCAGCCTGAATCATAAAGACAGACCCCCCAAGGTAACTCATCAGCATCTAACTCTAAGTGATCTAGCAAATCATGAGCATCTTGTTGCATTTGACGCTCTATAGAGCGTCTCTCAGCATTAAGGCTGTTGAGTTGCTGTGCCATTTCCCTTGCTGTTTCAAGCTCCTCACACAAGAGGCATTCGATACCGATGGACATATCTTCAAGGCGCCCAGCAGCATTGAGCCGAGGTGCGATGGCAAACCCAAGATCGGCCGCCATAAGGGTTTCTCGTTGACGACCAGCCACCTCCAGTAACGCTAAGATACCTGGGCGCGCTTGGCCTGCTCTAATGCGCAGTAAGCCTTGATGAACCAATGTTCTATTGTTGTGCTCTAAAGCAACCACATCAGCAACGGTACCCAGCGCAACAAGATCTAATAAGGATGCTAAATTGGGCAAGTCACAGTGATGACGCTGAAAATAATCCGACGCCACCAAGGCGCGTCGCAAAGCGATCATCACATAAAAAATTACACCGACACCACAGGTGGATTTTGCCAGAAACTCACAGCCTTGCTGGTTTGGATTAACGATCGCAACGGCATCGGGTAATTGCTCACCAGGAAGATGGTGATCGGTCACAATAACATCAACCCCTTTGGATTGAGCCCTGGCCACACCGTCAATACTGGATATACCGTTATCAACCGTGATAATCACATCGGGAGGATTAGCAAGAGACAGTGCAACATCGACGATCTCTGGACTTAAGCCGTAACCATACTCGAAACGATTTGGTACCAGATAATCCACATGAGATGCATTCATCATTCTCAACGCCAGTACAGCGAGTGCAGTGCTCGTCGCACCATCGCAGTCAAAATCTCCTACTATTAGGATGGACTGCTGTTCTTCAAGCGCTTGAATCAACCGATGCACGGCTGCATCTATACCCTTCAACTTAGTATCTGGTAGCAACTCTTTTAAACTACGACCTATCTGTCTAGGGTCCTCTAGTCCCCTAGCCGCATAAACGCGTGCCAAAACAGGATGCAGATCGCTCAGTAACTGTGGATCTATCGTGGGTTGACGTCGCTTAATGATGGTGGATGACATGCGTTTTAGAGATCACTTTGTAGTAAAGCAGAAGGGATTAAGAGCCCTTATTTTACTAAGGGCACTTAGAGTAAAGCCAATTTGGACACGCGCTAGGTACGATGTACCTTTGAAGCGACAAAGTTTTGTACTTCCGTTAACTGCTTAGGAAGTACAGTAAACTCTTCTTCACGCGTCATCAGGTCACTTAGGCGCTCCGGCAGTTCAGGGGCATTAAGGCCGGCTTTGACTACAGGATCTGGGAACTTAACAGGATGTGCCGTTGCCAATGTGATCATGGGTGTTGCTTTATTGCGCCAGCATTCACGCGCCGCTTTCAAGCCGATCGCAGTGTGCGGGTCAAGCAGATAGCCTGTTTCTGCATGACAATCAGCGATCACCTTGCAAGTGGTGTTATCATCAACTGCGTAACTATCAAATAACTCGCGAACATTTGCCCATTGTTGCTCATCCAGTTTCACAGACTCGGTCTTAAAGCGCTTCATCAAATCTGCAATTGCAGCACCATCTCGACCATAAACATCGAACAATAAGCGCTCAAAATTTGAAGACACCATAATATCCATGGAAGGTGAAAGGGTATGCTCGAGGGTCCCTTTGGACATATCGTTACCAGAGATCACTCGGTGTAATATATCATTCCGATTCGTGGCCACGACTAGCTGTTCAATAGGTAAACCCATCTGCTTGGCCAAGTAGCCCGCGAAGATATCACCGAAGTTGCCCGTCGGTACTGAGAAAGACACCGGACGATGTGGACCACCCACTGCTAGGGCAGAAGAGAAGTAGTAAACGATCTGGGCCATGATACGTGCCCAGTTGATTGAGTTTACAGCACCTAACTTCAAGCCGTTTAAGAAACTCTGATCTGTAAAACTATCTTTGACCATCTCCTGACAATCATCAAAATTACCTTCTAAAGCAATATTGAATACGTTATCAGCCAAAATCGTGGTCATTTGACGACGTTGGACTTCAGATACACGTTTGTAGGGATGCATGATAAAAATATCAAGGTGATCACTATGACGACACCCTTCAATAGCAGCGGAGCCTGTATCACCCGAGGTCGCTCCCATAATGACTAAACGTTCATTACGTTCCGCCAACACATGGTCCATCAGACGTCCGAGCAATTGCAGAGCAAAGTCTTTAAACGCCAACGTCGGGCCATGAAATAACTCTAGAATCCATTCATTTGGGCGCAACTGAACTAATGGCGCCACACCGCTATGATCAAAAACAGCATAAGTGTCATCAACCATGCGTTTAAGATCTGCTTCACTAATGCAGTCTGCAACAAAGGGCTTAATAACGTTAAATGCTAAATCGTTATAAGGCAGACCTGCCCAAGATGCGATCTCTTCCTGACTAAATGTCGGTAGTGTTTCGGGCACATACAAACCACCATCTTCGGCGAGTCCAGCTAAAAGCACATCCGAAAAACTTAATGCAGGTGCTTGTCCACGAGTGGAAATATACTTCATTGATTACCTCAACCTTCCAGATGATCAATACGGATACGAATCACGTCACCAAGAATATCAGGAAGCGCTTCAATTTCACGAATCGCTTCATTCATCATACGCTCTTCCACGCGCTGTGTGAGCATAATGACAGGCACCTGTGCTTCACGTGTCTCTTTTTGAACAATGGCTTCAATGTTGATTCCTTTCTCACCTAAAATACGTGTCACATGCGCCAGAACACCTGGACGTTCGACCGCCTGTAAGCGAAGGTAGTAACCACTGATCGTTTGCTCAACCGCTAACACGGGTACTTCAGAAAGTTCGTCTGATTGGAAAGCGAGAGGCGGTACACGATGTTGAGCATCAGTATCCAACATACGCGCTACATCCACCAGGTCTGCCACGACAGCTGAGGCTGTGGGTTCTGCACCAGCACCTGCACCATAATAGAGTGTTTGGCCTACTGCATCACCTGAGACTAACACTGCATTCATGACACCATTTACGTTTGCCAACAAAGCAGAGGATGGGATTAGGGTAGGGTGTACCCGTAACTCGATACCTTGTTCGGTTCGACGACTGATCCCCAGGTGTTTAATGCGATAGCCCAGATCTTCAGCATACTGCACATCGTCCGGTGTAATCTTACTAATGCCTTCGGTATAGCCTTTTTCAAACTGTAAGGGGATGCCATATGCAATAGAAGCTAAAATCGTCAACTTGTGAGCAGCATCAATCCCTTCAACGTCAAAGGTGGGATCCGCTTCTGCATAACCCAGCGCCTGAGCTTCGGCCAAGACATCGTTAAAGGCACGACCCTTTTCACGCATCTCAGTCATGATGAAATTACCCGTGCCGTTGATAATACCAGCCAGCCAGTTAATCTGGTTAGCTGCTAAGCCTTCACGAATCGCCTTGATAATAGGAATGCCACCGGCCACGGACGCTTCAAATGCTACAACCACGTTCTTTTCTCGTGCCGCAGCAAATATCTCGTTACCATGAACAGCAATCAACGCTTTATTAGCAGTCACCACATGTTTGCCATGCTCAATCGCTGTCATCACCAGTTCTTTGGCAACTTCATAACCACCAATCAATTCGACAATAACATCGATATTAGGGTCACGCGCCAAAGCCATTACATCGTTTTGAAGCGTATAATTGCTTGTATCGCAAGCGGGATTGTCGTGACGAGACGCGATAGCCATCACCTCAATCGCACGACCCGCGCGGCGAGCAATTTCACCCGCATTCCTTGTCAGCACATTGAACGTACCGCCACCGACAGTACCCAGCCCACAGATCCCGACTCTAACCGGTTTCAAAACACACCTCACAGATATAGTTCGCTAGATGATTCCACCCTCAGGTGGAGAAAAATGGCGTCTAGTATAACGAAAACGGGGACGATGCACTATGCACGTCCCCGCCCTTTCGTATGGAAGATTGACGAATTAATTAAGATCTAGCATCTGCGCAATTCTTGCCGCAGGCATAAAACCTGGCACCATAGAACCATCTTCTAAGACCATCGCGGGTGTTCCTGAAACACCCATCTGTTGTCCCATCACCAATTGGTCAAAAACAGGGTTGTCACAGCTTTTATCAGATACTTTTGCGCCAGATTTGACTTTATCCATCAGTTCAACGCGCTCTTCAGCCGTTTCTCCGCACCAAATGGTTACCATAGTGCGGTAGGTTGCGGTATTGGGCCCACCACGAGGAAATGCAAGATAAGAAACTTCTACACCCATCTCATTTAGAGCTTCCACTTCATCATGCAACTGACGACAATAGGGACAATCAACATCGGTATATACATAAATCGTGGTTTTATGCTCTCCCTTTGCGGGATAAGTGACGAGATGATTTGGATCTATTCCCGCTAAGGCTTCCAACCTCATACTATTTTGAGTTTGCTCAGTTACATTGACGATCCCTTCTTGATCATCAACACGAAACAGGTGACCTACAATAAAAAACTCTCCTGATTCATGCGCATACAAAACTTCACCGCTCTCAAGCGCCACTTCGTAAACACTTGGCATATCGGTAGATTGAACCGACTTAACCGGGATTCTAGCGTCGGCTTTTAACAGTTGCTCTCGGATGATTTCACGAGGATCTGCCATCAACTGTGTCGAAAACAATAGTGCAACCAGTATACTCACCCACCCTGTGGATACTTTCATATAAACCTCTGTTTTTTTATTTACTTTCACGTTAGTCACTCTTCTGTCTGATGTTGTATAGATGCAAAAGTTCAGCCCCTAGGATGATGCTGTTGATGCAATAACTGTAACCGATGTGTCGCTACATGGGTATAAATCTGCGTAGTTGACAGATCCGCATGTCCTAATAGCATCTGCACTACTCTGAGATCAGCACCATGATTGAGCAGGTGCGTCGCAAAGGCATGTCGGAGCACATGAGGCGACAAGGGCTTTGTAATACCCGATTGGAGAGCATAGTGCTTTATGCGATGCCAAAAAGTCTGTCGCGTCATTTGTGTACCTCGTTGACTTACAAAAAGCACTTCTTCATCTGACTTTGTCAGCAATAACGGCCTAGCTTGTTTAAGGTAGCGTTGTAACCAGGCAATCGCTTCATCACCCATGGGCACAAGTCGCTCTTTATCCCCCTTGCCTACCACTCTCATCACACCTTGCTGAAGGCTGACTTGAGACAAACGCAATCCAACTAATTCGGTCACACGCAACCCTGTCGCGTAGAGTAATTCGAGCATCGCTCGATCTCTAAGACCCAACAACTCTTGGATATCAGGAGCATCTAACAGACACTCAACATCATCTTCTGTGAGGGTTTTCGGTAATGAGCGACTCAGCTTCGGGCTAAGAATATTCAGCGTCGGATCTTGGGTTATACGTCCTTCCCTCAATAAGTAACGATAAAAACCCCGTAGGCAAGATAACACGCGTGACGTTGATGAAGCTTTAAATGCTTCAGCAACACGCCAATCCAAATATCGCTGAAGATCTCTGCGCTCTATTTCTAGGCAATGTAAACCTTGTTGGTTGAGCCAAACAGCAAAGTGGTTTAAGTCACGACGATAGGCATTTTGAGTATTCTGACTTAACCCTTTTTCCAGCCAAGCTAGACGAATAAATTCATTGATGACCTCTTGGTCACGATGTTCGGGAGTTTGTGCAGTGAAACGTTTATCGTCAATCAACGATAAACCTCAGGAGATTGAATCGTTTCTATCTCAACGGGATACTGCGCTACACCATGTTGTACACGCTCTGCAACGCGAACAGTATTGCCTTCGATACTCATTAAAATACCATCAACTCGTTTCCCGAATGATGTATAAAAACGGACAGGGTGGCCTACATAATTGACTAACTCTTCAGCAGGCGTACGTTGATAACGTCTTGGCATTTGATTAGGTGCAACCTGCACGGGGGGCGAAGCAACGCCGGGCATACTCCGAGGTAAATTAGGATCTTGCTCTATCAATTCAAACTCTTCACTCGGCATTACCATCACTGGTTGTTGAAGCAGCGTCAACATCTGACTGGCACTTTCGGAATCAAGCATCAGCTGTTGGTTATTGACTGAAACATGCAAACTTTGCCCTAAAAGTTCTAAAAACTGCTCTGGTGAGAGCATCTCTTGAGGGTTTATCCCGGCAAGATCAAGTTGAACAGAGACATGTGAACCTGGCTCACCCAATTGATGATAAGCATCAACTAAATGTTGTGGAACAGCGATTGCTGATTCTTCAACCCAGTCCATCACCATGATTTGATGTTGCTCGCGATATTCAGCGACTGATAATCCAGATTGCATTGAACAAAATTGATTTTTACGCTGATTGTATCCAGTATCGCGCAAACTAACACTGACACGCTGTAAACTCGGCATTGAAGTTGTCATAGCGGTTGAAAGTCTGTCGATGGCTAATTGACCACTCAGATCAACGTCTAGTGACAACTCTCCCCATCCATGCATGTGGCTTAGCAACTGAAGATTCAGGTGCTCAGGTGCATGATTTCTGACGTTTAAAAAGAAATCAAACCTGCCGTGGCGCATTCCCATCATCCGCAACGATGCAAGATCAAACTGTGTAACTCGACCACAACCTAAAGCGTTCAACTGCACACCCTCGGATTGATTAACAGCCAGTTGCTCCATCATCGTGAACAGAGGCATATTAAAATCCACATTCATCCCTTCAACAGCAAATGTAAGTGAATCAGGCCAATCACCTTGAGCCACTCGGGAATCAAACTGCAGTAAAAACAGGGGATCAGTTTGCAACCTGATACGATCAATCACAACACCTGCCTGCCCCATTAAATCGAGCGTAACTGTGTTTAGATGAATTTCACCCAGAGGATTAACATACAAGGAATCATATTGAGCTTGAACAAACGGGGAGATCTCTTG
>SLCQ01000077.1 GCA_007125745.1 Nitrincola sp. | reverse complement strand
AGCTGGGTGCCCATATCGATTCGCAAAACCCGCCGTATAAATCACCGCATCTGGATTCAATCGATCAATAAACACGCCACTAGACGAGCTTGAGCTTCCATGATGTCCCGCCACGAGCCAGTTCACCTTTTTCAATCGACCACTCCGAATTAAATCATACTCAGTCGGATGGCCGACATCTCCGGGTAACAGTAATGCACATGTATCGTTACGCACTTCGAGCACGCAAGATCGTTCATTCTCGCTCATAAAAGGTGATGGCTCATCTGTTAAGTAGCGAAAACGAACATCATCATTTTGCCAGACCTGTTGCTGGTGACAACTGTCAAAGCCCTGATTCATTAATTCCAGACTTCCCGTATCTTTCTGACCCACTGATAATTGCTGTTGCAAATCAGGAAAACCACCAGCATGGTCCAGATCATTATGACTAATCACTAAATGTGGCAGATATGCTTTGTTATAAGCGTTAAACCAAGGAGAGATAGCGAAACCCCATGAACTTCCACCCATGGGAAAGCCAGGACCTGTATCATAGAGCAGTAAACTGTCTGCCGTTTGAACTAACACAGCAAGACCCTGACCAACATCAAATACGATGGCGCGAAACTCTCCTGCATCTAAAGAATCATCTCTCGGAAAAACAATGGGTAACAAACAAAACAGGCTAATCACCTTAAACCGCGCTGGTAATGGCATCATCAATACTAACCACAAAGGAAGTGTTAGCGAGAGTAGTACAAGATTTGGCTTGGTTAAAGAGAGTGCAGACCATGGAACCCCAGCCAATAACACCAGAGTAGACCAAAAAATAGTAATCGCTTGATCAATTAAAACGGGTAGCCACTGAAGGGGCATAAATAGCAACAAGAACAAAACAGGCAGAGCCATAACAAAAAAAGAGAAGACAGGGATCGCTATTAAATTGATCAAGGGAGCCAAAAGACCTAATTGCTGGAATACCCATGCCATAACAGGCATTAACCCGATGAAGATCATCCACTGAGCTCTTAGCAACGTTCTAATTTTACTTGGCTCACCGCCTCGAAACAGATCATTCATCCACAACAAGCAAGCAACTGCTACAAATGACATCCAAGCGCCAGGCTGAATCACAGCTAAAGGCTGGTAAGTCATGACCAACACCAAGGCTAAACGCCATCGTTGCCAACCAGTTAGACGAAACAGACGTAACTCTCCCAGTAGAAAAATGGAAACCATTATCCAGGCTCTTTGCACGGGTAAATTAAATCCAGCAAGAAATGCATAGCATGTTGCAAACACAAAAGCCGTCAATAAGGGCACTGACCTAAGCGAAGTCGCCCTAAAACCCAGTAGATAGAAAAAAGATAACACTAGGTTTCCTAAGAGATACCCCGCTCCACTCATGACAGCTATATGAAGCCCACTCACCACCATCAGATGAGCCGTACCGGTTCGTTGAAGGACTTTCCAGATATCGCTATCCATAGCTGTTCGATCACCCAGGATAATCGCAGGCATCAACCAATAGGACACTCCTGCCGGGAATAGTGAATGCAAATACAGACGTAGTTCACCTCGCAAAGCATTAAGACGGTGCTTTTTGGGCGAATGGTCATAGACTTCCTGGATCGTGCCACTGGCATCCCAGCCAGAACTTAAGAAATGGCGCTCAAGATCAAAAGCATATGGATTTTGCAAGAAGTGTGGCGATCTTACTCTGACCCTAAGAGTAAGATAGTCGCCGGATTGATATACAGGTTTTTCCTCGGTTGAACTGAACTGGTAATGGTTTAAACGAATACGCCTTAGACGCTTGAACTCAAGCTGATCGCTTTGCACATCCGTCAGTTGCATGATAAAACGTGTACGATGTGAACTTTTTTCAGGCAGACTGACTATATATCCGCTCAGGACCAGGTCCTGTCGATCATGGCTCAAAGGTAAACGATGATGGAGTTGCCAAGCGCCGTAACACGAAGCCACTAATACGCCCACAAGGTAATAGCAAACTGGACGCCGACTCATCGGAAAGATGAGTAAAGGTAGCAGTATGAGTGAATAAAGGACTAAATGCAGTGATGGCACAAAAGCCACCGTTAAAAGTCCAACAAGATAGATGATCATCCATGATCCTCTCTATTGGTTTGATTGACATAACACGGCATAATGGGCGAACAATGACACCCTGATTAATCAATAATGCCCCGCAAAATTTTAAAAAAATATATGCCTGACCCCAACTGGGTAAGAAATCACCCTCAATTGAGATGGTTAGGAGAACATATCAGAAATCCAGGATTATGGCACTTATCACATCGATCTGTGTCGTTGGCCTTCCTTGTGGGCATCTTCTATGCCTTTATGCCGATGCCCTTTCAAATGATTCCTGCCGCCATGACAGCGGTGCTTATCGGTTGCAATCTACCTTTGTCAGTGGGGTTAGTGTGGATATCCAATCCAATCACCATGCCTGCACTACTCTATTTTTCATACCGTGTTGGGCAGTTTTTATTAGGATCTGGAAGTCTGACACAGCCAATGATCTGGAATTTAGATAACCTTTACGACAACTTTCAATTAATCTGGTATCCGCTAATTCTTGGATCTGTGGTATGCGGCATCAGCT
>SLCQ01000176.1 GCA_007125745.1 Nitrincola sp. | reverse complement strand
GGCAGATCAGTCAGGCTAAAAAACACACCCTTCGACGTACCACCACGCATATAGGTGGCGGGAATTTTAATCTGAGGAACATTAGACATAACATGTCTCCATTAAAAATCATCGCGCCAGAGTACTAGCGCGACGAGGGTGCGGGGCATGTCCGTTGGACACGCCGTAAACCCGTCCGTGGGGGCTCGCTGTTGTTTTTGACCGCCATGGATGGCGGAAATGTCGAAAATGCAGGAGCATTTTTTTTTTTTTTTTTTAGAGGTTAATACAAACAAGCCTCTGTCACTGTTAGTCACGCACTATTTAGCAGGCTAATGTAAAAGGAGACATGTTATGTCTAATGTTCCTCAGATTAAAATTCCCGCCACCTATATGCGTGGTGGTACGTCGAAGGGTGTGTTTTTTAGCCTGACTGATCTGCCAAAAGCCGCTCAGGTGCCGGGTGAAGCGCGGGATAAGATTTTACAGCGTGTGATCGGTAGTCCAGATCCCTACGGTCAACAGATTGATGGTATGGGGGCGGCTACGTCCAGTACCTCTAAAACTGTCATTCTCGCGAAAAGTGAACAGCCTGATCACGATGTAGATTACCTATTCGGTCAAGTCGCGATCAACAAAGCCTTTGTCGATTGGTCCGGTAACTGTGGTAACCTGACAGCGGCAGTGGGTGCCTTTGCGATTAGCAAAGGTCTAGTGGACGCGTCGCGTATTCCAGAAAATGGTATCTGTACAGTTCGTATCTGGCAGAAAAATATCGGCAAAACCATTATTGCGCATGTGCCTATCACCAACGGTGAAGTGCAAGAAACAGGTGACTTTGAGCTGGATGGTGTGACTTTCCCAGCGGCTGAAGTCGTGATCGAGTTTATGGATCCAGCCGATGGTGAAGGTTCCATGTTCCCGACGGGTAATGTCGTGGATGATCTTGAAGTACCCGGAATCGGTACTTTTAAGGCCACCATGATCAACTCGGGTATTCCAACGATTTTCGTGAATGCGGATGCGATAGGTTATACCGGCACTGAGCTGCAAAAGGATATTAATTCTGACGTGGCGGCTTTGGAAAAGTTTGAGACGATACGCGCTTATGGTGCCGTGAAGATGGGTCTAATTCAGGATATTTCTGAAGCTGTTGCTCGTCAACATACACCTAAGATTGCGTTTGTTTCACCAGCCAAATCTTATGAAGCGTCCAGCGGTAAGCAGATCTCTGAGCAAGAGATCGATATCTGTGTGCGCGCTTTGTCGATGGGCAAGCTTCATCATGCCATGATGGGTACGGCTTCAGTAGCTATTGCAACAGCAGCGGCTGTACCGGGAACCTTGGTCAACCAAGCGGCTGGCGGTGGAGAGCGCGACGCGGTTGTGTTCGGCCATCCATCGGGTACCTTGCGAGTTGGTGCGGCAGCAACGCTGGAACAGGGTGAATGGCAAGTCATTAAAGCAGTGATGAGTCGCAGTGCTCGCGTACTGATGGAAGGGTGGGTGCGTATCCCAGGCGATACCTTCTAAATATTTTCCTGAGTTTGAGAACACATGAGCGCATTTCTGCGCCCATGTTTTTAAGCCCACGCATGCGATGGGCTTATTTTTTTTCAATACCACACGTATTAATGCCAAAAATGCTGTAAGCAGGGCAACGGCCCGCTAGACCAGTCACTAGGGGAACAATACCAATCCACGTCCAGGGTGAACCGATGCCCATAATGGCCAGGATGATCAACAGGACACCAACAGAGATGCGTGCAATTTTATCTATCCCACCGACGTTTACATTTAAATTCATAAAACACCCCTTGTTTTAGGTAAAACTGAATTAACTTTTACTTATTCACTTTATAGTAGGCTATGGTTAAAGAAAAGTGTCAATGTAATATTCTAAATGGTTATTAAAATAACTCCAATAATTCTTTTAACTTATATGCGGTAATAGGGTAAAGTTAGCATATCGTTTTTTGTTAGTATTAGGAAATTCAGTAATGGCCAATTTGCATACCGAAACAGTGCTAGAGGTACAGCACTGGAATGACACCTTATTTAGTTTCAAGACCACTCGTGATCAGGGATTTCGCTTTAAAAATGGCCACTTCACCATGATCGGTTTAGAGGTGGAAGGGCGTCCGTTATTACGTGCCTATAGTATCGCCAGTGCCAACTATGAAGACACCTTAGAGTTTTTCAGCATTAAGGTGCAAGATGGTCCATTAACATCACGTTTGCAGAAGATTCAACCTGGCGATCAGATCTACATCAGTCGTAAGCCAACGGGTACCTTGTTAACGGACTTTTTGATACCCGGAAAGAATCTATATTTGCTGGCAACAGGGACAGGCTTGGCGCCCTTTATGAGCATTATCAAAGACCCTGAAGTGTATGAGCAATATGACAAGGTGATTTTGGTTCATGGTGTACGCCATGTTTCAGAGCTGGCGTATCAGTCGGAAATCCAAGATCAATTACCCCATAACGAGTTTTTTGGGGATATGGTTAGTCAGCAGTTAATCTACTACCCAACAGTTACACGTGAGCCTTACATCAATCAAGGTCGCATCACCAACCTGATGTTAGAGGGTAAGTTATTTGATGATCTGGGTTTACCCAAGCCTAACCTTGATGATGATCGTTTTATGATTTGCGGTAGCCCTGCTATGTTGAAGGATCTGACCGAGCTGCTAGATGGTTGGGGCTTTAATGAAACACGTAAAGGCATACTGGGTCAGTACGTGATTGAGCGTGCGTTTGTTGATTAAGTAATGTCGCTAAAGCAGTAGGTTTATGGATTAGTCTTCAAAAAAGAGGGTTGCATAATATCAGCCCTCTTTTTGTTTACGATGTTTGTTTCGTGCTATTAGGCAAGCTGTTGATGGATAAACTCCAGTACATCATCTGCAGCAATATCCCGAGATTCAGCATCTCGACGATGCTTGTATTCTAGGGTACCTGCATTCAGTCCACGTTCTGATATGACGACGCGATGAGGAATCCCCATCAACTCCATGTCCGCAAACTTAACACCGGGGCGCTCTTTGCGATCATCTAATAGTACCTCAACTCCTGCAGATGTTAATGCAGCATAAAGTTGATCTGCTTTTTCGCGAACTAATTCAGACTTGTCGTAGTTCAAGGGTACCAATGCGACAGTAAACGGCGCCAAGGCTTCAGACCAGATAATACCGTTACTGTCGTGGTTTTGTTCGATTGCCGCTGCCACGACACGCGTGACGCCGATACCATAGCAGCCCATCTCCATGACCACAGCTTTACCATTTTCATCCAAAACGGTTGCGTTCATGGCGGTTGAATAGCTGTTTCCGAGTTGGAAAACATGACCGACTTCAATACCGCGTTTAATCTCCAGCACACCTTGACCGCAGGGACTAGGGTCACCGGCAACAACATTACGGATATCCGCAACTTCTGGCATGGGAAGGTCACGCTCCCAGTTAATCCCGAAATAGTGTTTGTCATCGATGTTGGCACCGGCGCCGAAGTCGGCCATCACAGCAACCGTGCGATCAATGATGCAAGGAATAGGCAGGTTGACTGGGCCTAATGAACCTGGGCCGGCTCCTACCACCGCTCGAATCTCTTCTTCTGTTGCCATTCGAAGTGGGCTGGCGACTTGAGGAAGCTTTTCTGCTTTGATTTCGTTCAGCTCGTGATCACCACGAATCAACAAGGCCACAAAGTCAGCTTCGCACTCTTCGCTTGCAGCTACGATCAAGGTTTTAATGGTTTTCTCGATCGGTAGCTTGAAGCCTTCAACCAGCGCTGCAATGGTTTTCGTATCGGGGGTATCGACAAGGTGCATCTCTTCAGCAGGCTCGGGGCGAGCTGTAGTAGGTTCGAGAGCTTCTGCTTTCTCGATATTGGCAGCGTAGCTTCCTGTATCAGAGAAGGCGATGTCATCTTCACCTGAGTCCGCAAGCACATGAAACTCATGTGAGGAGTTACCACCAATAGAGCCGTTATCAGCCAATACAGGACGGAAATTTAACCCAAGACGTTCAAAGATTCGGCTATAAGCCTTATACATCGCATCATAAGTTTCTTGCAGTGATTCTCGGTTGCTGTGAAAAGAGTAAGCATCTTTCATGATAAATTCACGCGAGCGCATCACACCAAAGCGTGGACGTATCTCATCGCGGAACTTGGTTTGTATTTGGTAAAAATTGGCGGGTAGCTGTTTGTAGCTTCGAATTTCACGACGAATCATGTCGGTAATGACTTCTTCATGGGTTGGGCCAACGCAAAAGTCGCGAAAGTGACGATCTTGGATGCGTAATAATTCTGGGCCATATTTTTCCCAGCGCCCCGACTCTTGCCAAAGCTCTGCGGGTTGAACCGCTGGCATCAGCACTTCTTGCGCCCCTGCGGCATCCATCTCTTCGCGAACAATCCGCTCTACTTTTCGAAGTGTTCGTAAGCCTAATGGCAGCCATGTGTACAAGCCCGATGCAAGCTTACGGATCATGCCCGCACGCAACATGAGCTGATGACTGATGACTTCTGCGTCAGAAGGCGTTTCTTTCAAAGTGGAGATCAGATATTGACTGGCGCGCATAGAGAAGCGATTCCATAGATGAAGATAGAGAGTTAAAAAGCAAAACGGCTCTTATTCTAGGCCGCTTCGGTCTGCGCTTCAACAAAGCTATCAATTCATTGGTTCGGTTATAGTGAGTTTGTTATTCATATTGACTAGTTCGGGCAGGCTAGAGGCGCGCATTTTGGACATCACTCTAGCTCTATGTACTTCTACTGTTTTAGGGCTAATACCCAAAGATTCAGCGATTTCACGATTCGCTAAACCACTGACAACTAGAGTCATAACTTCTTTTTCACGATGGCTCAGCGTTTCATATTGATGGAGAACTTCCTGTTTTGCGTTAAACTGTTCAAAACGCTCAACGGCAACATTAAGTGCTTTACTTACTAAGTTTAGTAAATGCTTGTCATTAAATGGCTTTTCAATAAAATCGAGAGCTCCTGCCTTAATTGCATTAACTGCCATGGGAATATCACCGTGACCACTTATCAAGATAACAGGTAATTGTATATTACGTTCATGCAGGATTTGTTGAAGTGCAAGCCCATTAATACCGGGCATGCGTACATCAAGAAGTAAGCAGCCTTGTTCGCCTTGGTAAGCCTCTAAAAAGTCGGTTGCTGAACTTGAACTGATCACTTCATAACCAGCAGAGCTTAACAGCCACTGCATGGACTCTCGAAAGTCAGTATCATCATCAACTAAAAATACACGATTATTATGATTATTCATGTGTCATTTCTCAGGGGAAGTTTGAAAAAGAAACAGCTTTGTGTATGTCCGTCGCTTTCTGCCCATAATTGACCGCCGTGGCTTTCAATTAAAGATCGAGAAATAGAAAGACCCATTCCTAATCCATTCGATTTGCTGGTCATAAAAGGTTCGAACAGTTGTGCCATGATATTTGGTTTAATGCCTCCGGCTTGATCCTTAACCTTAACAATGATGTGTTGATCTTCAGTGAAGGTTTTTATCTGAATTGACGGTGAACTGCAAGAATGGCTTGAATAGGCTTCCATCGAATTTTTAAGCAAGTTTAACAATACCTGTTCAACTTGAACTCTATCACCATAGGCAAAGGGCAAGGTAGGGTCTAAGGAAAAGTGAAAAGATATTTGTTGGTCACGTGCATCTTGATTTAAAAAAGTTACCACTTCTTGGCAACAATCATTGATATCGAAGGGGGCATATTGAATTTCAGTGCGCTGAACAAAGCGTCGAATGCGTCGAATGATTTCAGCTGCTCGATGAGCCTGTTTAGAAATTAATTCTAGTGCTCGTCGCGTTTGAGAAACTTCACTGATTTGCTGTTCTTCAATTTGCCGCAACGTGCCATTACTGTAGTTTAGAATGGTTGCCAAAGGTTGGTTGATCTCATGTGCCAACTCAGTCGCCATTTCGCCGACAGAGAGAAGTCTAGACATATGTGCCATCTCATTTTGATGCCGTTTATATTGTTGTTCGGCACGCTTTCTTTCGGTGACATCTCTTCCTATCAAAGTGTAGTAGTCAACAATTTTTCTGTTGTTTCTATCTCTATGAGCGATCACCTCTCGAAGCTCAGCGACTCGTTCACTTTTATCGTCCAACTCCATCGGAATAGCGCCATTCCAATAACCTTGCTTAGCCGCTAGATTTAACGCGGGGATGACGAACTCTTCAAACTGTGTCTGGTTAAATAAACTTGGTAATCGCCGTTTAGGTGAAAAGTTAGCATTATTCAGTGTTCGCTGAGCAGACTCATTCTGATAGGTGAGGACTAAGTTGTGATGTTGGCAGAAGAGAATCATATCCGAAGAGGCCTCTACGACTTTAGCCAAGCGACGAGTTGCTTGTAGAGCCCGCTCTCGTTCTGTGACATCACGTGATACACAGATGACTTCTACCGGTGTGCCTTTTTCATCGCGAATTGTGCGACTGGTTGTCTCAAACCAAATGTAATGACCTTCTTTATGTCGGTAGCGATAAACATTAGTGTAAAGACCATCACGGTAGCGAACTGAGTCTGTTCTATTTTTTAGGTTGTCAGCATCTTCAGGATGAAATAACACATAGCCAGATGTGCCGATGATCTCTTCCGCTTTATAGCCTAATAAAGGTTCGATAGCTGAGTTAACATCTATGAAAATCCATTCGGATGTTGCGGTATGACGCGATATTAAGTCAGTGGATTGTTCAGCAAGAAGGCGATAACGATCGGCTTCTTGCTGACAGCGCTCTAGTTCGTGTTGCAAATCGATCATGCAGTTTATGTTCCTTATTTTTTTATGCACGAATGGTGTTTATTTGCCTTAAGTCTGCTTGTGTAATAAGGGAAAGCACGTATTATTGTGCAGAATGTCAGGGACAATATTGGAGAATAACATGATAAAGTCAAACCATAATCCCTATACCTTGGGCTTAGATCAAAACCCCGCTAATTATGTGTCGCTCAGCCCCTTGAGCTTTTTATCTCGTGCAGCACAGGTGTTCCCCAATCGAACGGCTGTGGTGCACGGAAGTGCAGTGAGACGCACTTGGTTAGAGACATTCCGCCGTTGCAAGCAGTTAGCTAGCGCTTTAAGTAAACATGGCGTGAGTAAGGGAGATACCGTAGCAGTCATGGCGCCAAACTTACCAGAAGTGTTTGAAGCGCATTTTGGTGTTCCTGCGACGGGTGCAGTGTTAAATGCGCTAAATATTCGTCTGGATGCTGAAGCGATTGCCTTTATTCTTCAGCATGGTGAATCGAAGGTTGTTATCGTGGATCGTGAGTTCTCTGAAGTGATTCAAAGAGCCGTTCGTATGATGGTACACAAGCCCTTAGTCATCGATATTGATGATCCAAGCTATGAAGGTGGAGAGTTAATTGGCAGTATGGATTACGAGGCTTTTATAGCAGAGGGTGATCCTGACTATCCCTGGGAACTACCGGAAAATGAGTGGGATGCCATTACCTTAAACTACACCTCAGGTACTACCGGAGATCCTAAAGGTGTGGTGTATCATCATCGTGGTGCTTACCTTAATGCCATGAGTAATATTGTTTCTTGGGATATGGGACACCATCCTGTGTATCTGTGGACCTTGCCGATGTTTCACTGCAATGGCTGGTGCTTTCCATGGGCAATTGCGGCGGCAGCAGGTGTTAGTGTGTCTTTGCGTCACGTTCGTGCGGACATGATTTATAACCTGATCAAAGAAGAGAAAGTTAATCACTTCTGCGGTGCGCCCATCGTACTGAACATGCTGAATAATGCTGATGATGCGTTAAAAGCGGGCATCCATCATGAAGTTAAGGTGATGACGGCGGGTGCTGCGCCACCCGCAGCCGTGATTGAAGGTATGGAGCGTATGGGTTTCAAAGTGACGCATGTTTATGGCTTGACTGAAACCTATGGTCCCAGTGTAGTCTGTGCTTGGCATGAGGAGTGGGATGAGAAGAGTTCTGAAGAGAAAGCACGTTTGAAGTCACGCCAAGGTGTTCGTGCGCCGATGCTGGAAGGTCTGATGGTTGCAAACCCAGAAACGCTAGAGCCTGTTGCACAAGATGGTAAAACCCTGGGTGAAATCTTCATGCGTGGTAACTTGGTCATGAAAGGCTACTTGAAAAACCCGACGACAACCGATGCCTCTTTTGAAGGTGGCTGGTTCCATTCGGGTGATTTGGCGGTGTGGCATTCAGATGGTTACATCGAGATTAAAGATCGTTCCAAAGATATCATCATTTCCGGCGGTGAAAATATCTCTTCTATTGAGGTAGAAGATGTTCTTTATCGTCACCCTGCTGTTAATGAAGCCGCTGTGGTGGCGATGAATGATGAGAAGTGGGGTGAGGTACCCTGTGCATTCGTGACCCTTAAAGCCTCTGCTCAGGGTGAGGTCACGGAAGACGATATTATTCAGTTCTGTCGCGATAACATGGCACGCTTCAAAATTCCTAAAAAAGTCGTGTTCTGTGATCTACCTAAAACCTCGACAGGTAAGATTCAGAAGTTTGTGCTTAGGGATCAAGTCAATCACAGTTGATTGTGTGAATGGTTAAGTACCCAAGCAAAAAAGCGCCTGTTCGGCGCTTTTTCGTTTTTAGCAGCTCCTGTGTCTAGTCAGACTAGACCAGCCCTTGATCAATCATTGCATCCGCTACTTTGCGGAAACCAGCGATATTTGCACCCAGTACTAAGTTGGTGGGGTGGTTGAACTCTTTCGCTGTATTACTGCTACGCGTATAGATACCCAGCATAATATCTTTCAATCGATGATCCACTTCTTCAAATGTCCATTGAGTCATGCTGGCATTTTGTGCCATTTCTAACTGGCTTGTTGCTACACCACCGGCATTGGCTGCTTTGCCAGGACCATAGCAAATACCTGCCTCAAGGAAGAGGTCAACAGCCGCCGCTGTTGACGGCATGTTTGCCCCTTCACTGATGCAGTAAACACCATGTTCAAGAAGCGTGCGGGCATCTGCTTCAGTTAATTCATTTTGCGTTGCACTTGGGAAGGCTGCTTGTGCAGGAAAACGCCATACCGCATGACCATCTGCTGGGTATTCTTCAGTAGCAATATAACGTGCAGCAGGGTGGCTATCCAAATACTCTTTTAGCGATCCACGTCTCACTTCTTTGATTTCTTTCAGGAGCGCAAGATCAATGCCTTGCTCATGGTAGATGGTTCCTTGAGAGTCAGAGCAGGTGACGGGTAAAGCACCCAGTTCATAAAGTTTTTCGATGGTGTAGATCGCGACATTACCAGCACCTGAGACTAGGCACACTTTATTTTTAAGTGAGTCGCCACGATCCTGCAGCATGTTTTCAGCAAAGTAAACCGCACCATAGCCAGTGGCTTCTTTACGTGCTAATGAGCCGCCCCAGTTTAATCCTTTACCTGTTAATACGCCTTCATAACTGCGCGTAAGGCGTTTGTACTGTCCAAACATATAGCCAATTTCACGCGCGCCAACACCAATGTCACCCGCTGGCACATCAATCGTGTCACCAATATGACGATGCAGCTCTGTCATATAGGCTTGGCAAAAACGCATCACTTCCATATCTGAACGACCTTTAGGGTTGAAGTCAGAGCCTCCTTTGCCACCCCCGATAGGAAGACCTGTCAGCGCATTTTTAAAGATCTGCTCGAAACCTAGAAACTTGATGATGCCAGCATTGACGCTGTGATGAAAACGTAAACCGCCTTTGTATGGACCAAGCGCCGAGTTGAACTGAATGCGATAACCTTTATTCACTTGTACCTTTCCTTGGTCATCATGCCAAACAACACGGAAGAAGATCTGACGTTCAGGTTCAACTAAGCGCTCAATGATTCCTTGTTCACGGTAATGCTTATCCTTATCGAGTAATGGGCGGATTGAATCAAGGACTTCTTCAGCCGCCTGATAGAACTCTGTTTGAGCAGGACTGCTTTTTTGCAGTCGGACCAAGGTGTCATGTACGTATGGCATGATATTTTCCTTAAAAATAGACCTAAAGGCACAAAAATGTGACATATCTTACTGTTTACGCACTAAATTTGGGAGAATTTGTTGTTGTTGATAATCTTGAAAGGCCATAAAAAGCATTTTCGTGTTATTAAATAATTGAAATTTATAAATTTAATGGGTTTTAGACTTTTGTATGGT
>SLCQ01000113.1 GCA_007125745.1 Nitrincola sp. | reverse complement strand
TCTACCGTTACACCCTAGCGGGTACGGAAGTATCAGCACTGTTGGGTCGTATGCCTTCAGCGGTAGGTTACCAGCCAACACTGGCAGAAGAGATGGGTGTTCTTCAGGAACGTATCACCTCGACTAAAGTGGGTTCTATCACGTCTATCCAAGCGGTATATGTACCTGCGGATGACTTAACTGACCCTTCACCAGCGACAACCTTCTCGCATTTGGATGCGACAGTCGTACTGTCACGTCAAATCGCGGAATTGGGTATCTACCCAGCGGTAGATCCACTAGATTCGACTTCACGTCAGCTAGACCCACTGGTTATCGGTCAGGAACACTATGAAGTTGCACGTAACGTGCAAGGTGTTTTACAGCGCTATAAAGAGCTGAAAGACATCATTGCTATCTTGGGTATGGATGAGCTTTCTGATGAAGATAAGCAGATCGTATCCCGTGCTCGTAAAATTCAGCGTTTCCTATCTCAACCCTTCTTCGTAGCAGAAGTATTTACCGGTGCACCTGGTAAGTACGTACCGCTAAAAGATACCATCAGTAGCTTTAAAGGCATTTTGGAAGGTGAATATGATCACATGCCAGAACAAGCCTTCTACATGGTTGGTGGAATCGACGAAGCGATTGAGAAAGCCAAGGGCATGAAATAAGTTCTGGCGGAACCTTTTAAGAGGTAATCAAAATGGCTAAAACTGTTGAATGTGAAATCGTCAGTGCCGAAGAAGAGATTTTTCGTGGCATGGTCGAGTTCATCTCGGTGACAGGTAGCCTGGGTGGCTTGGGTATATTACCTGGCCACACTCCGCTGTTAACGGAACTGAAACCAGGCCCAGTTGAGCTTTTGAAAGCTGGAGGAGAGCAAGACGTATTTTACGTTTCTGGTGGTTTTATAGAGATTCAACCATTTAAGGTCACTGTCCTAGCGGATACGGCCTTGCATGCTAAAGATCTTGACGAAGCTGCTGCACTTGAAGCGCAAAAACACGCAAGGGATGCAATCACTGATAAAAACAGTGAATTCCAGTACTCAAAGGCGGCTACTCAGCTGGCAGAGGCCGCAGCTCAGCTTCGTACTCTGCAGCAGATCAAGAAAAAACTCGGCAAATAATCGTTTCAAGGTTATGTCGTTACCAAAAGCAGCCTTCGGGCTGCTTTTGTTTTATATGGCCTTTCGTACAGATAGCTGAAGCCGTTTATAACAGTGTAAAATAGAGATTAAGTTGTTATACAAATAGGATGAAGATGCATACAGATGTTGTGATTCTGGCGGCAGGCCAGGGAAGCCGAATGAAATCAGCCTTACCTAAGGTGATGCACCCAATAGCTGGAAAACCGATGCTTCAGCATGTCATTGATACGGCCAATAAGCTGGAGAATAGTAAGCTTCACGTTGTAGTAGGCCATGGTGCTGAACATGTTCAAAAGCAACTGGACACTCAAGCCATTTCAGTAGCGTTACAAGCGCAACAATTAGGTACGGGTCACGCAGTTGCACAAGCCTTACCTAAATGTCAGAAAGAGGGTGTGGTAGTTATTCTGTATGGTGACGTACCGCTAATCCAAGCAACAACTTTGCAATCTTTGCTACAGCAAGCCCATCAAGGTCATCTAGGTTTGTTAACTGTAGAACTTCAAGATCCAACAGGTTATGGCCGCATTGTCAGAAACGATGTACGTGATGTCGTCGCCATTATTGAACATAAAGATGCCACTGAAGAACAGCGTGAGATTTGTGAAGTAAACACCGGGATTATGGCGGTACCCTGTGAATTGCTCAATAGTTGGCTTCCAAAGTTATCTTCAGAAAATGCGCAAGGAGAATACTATCTTACCGATATCATTGCGATGGCCGCTGAAGAAGGTGTTCGAATTAGCGCCATTCAACCAGAGACAGAACAAGAAGTACAAGGAGTTAATAACCGTCAGCAATTAGCAGAATTGGAGCGTTGGTATCAAAGCCAAGAAGCTCAACGGTTAATGACAGCGGGTGTCACGCTTTATGATCCAGCACGTATTGATGTGCGTGGAAAGCTGACTGTTGGTCAAGATGTGGTTATTGATATTAATTGTGTATTTGAAGGTGATGTGACTTTAGCTGACGGCGTCACCATTGGACCACATTGTGTGATTCGTAACACGTCGATACAGACAGGTAGCTGTATTGAAGCACACTCATTAATTGATGGTGCAAATATAGGGGTTGATGCGGTTATCGGTCCTTTTGCGCGAATCCGTCCAGGAACAGAATTAGCGAATTCGACCAAAATCGGTAACTTTGTCGAAATTAAAAAAGCAGTTATCGGACAGGGAAGCAAAGTCAATCATCTGAGCTACATAGGTGATGCCCTGATAGGGGAAAACAGTAATATCGGTGCAGGTACCATCACTTGTAATTATGATGGTGTAAACAAATCCCAGACCGAGATAGGTGACGGTGCTTTTATTGGTTCTAATACTGCGTTAGTTGCTCCGGTAAAAGTTGGCCATCAAGCAACTATTGCTGCAGGTTCAACTATCACAAAAGATACTCCGGATGGACAGCTCGCGGTTGCTAGAGCGCAACAGAAGTTAGTCAGTCACTGGAAACGTCCTACTAAACGTCAATCATAAGGAAATTAACCATGTGTGGAATAGTTGGTGCGGTTGCAACACGTCCTGTTGCGGAAATCCTATTAGAGGGATTACGACGTTTAGAATATCGAGGCTATGACTCAGCGGGTATGGCATTGTGTTCAGGCGGAGAGATTACACGTCTAAGACGTGCTGGGAAAGTACAAGCCTTAGCTGATTCACTTGAAGTATTACCTCAACAAGGTAGCACAGGAATTGCTCATACTCGTTGGGCGACGCATGGAAAACCAACTGAAACTAATGCGCATCCACATATGTCCGGTGAGCAATTAGCTATTGTGCACAATGGAATCATTGAAAACTATGAATCCTTGCGCGAAATGTTGAAATCTGAAGGTTATACATTTGGTTCAGAGACAGATACTGAAGTTGTTGCCCATCTTCTCGATTATTTATTAAAAACGGGTATCACTTTAATTGATGCGCTTAAACAAGCAATTACTCAACTTGAAGGTGCTTACGCTTTAGGTGTGATTCATGCTGATCAGCCAGATCAATTATTGGCGGCACGTAAAGGAAGCCCACTCGTGGTCGGTGTAGGTATTGGCGAAAACTTTATTGCATCGGATCAATTAGCCCTGTTACCTGTTACCGATCGATTTATGTTTCTTGAAGAAGGTGATATTGCGCAGATTACCACCACTGAAATCAACATATATGATCGTCAAGGGTCAAAAGTCCAACGTAACATTTCGCAATTCGAACATGGTCAGGCCGCAGCTGAAAAGGGTGAATTTAAGCATTATATGCTGAAAGAGATCTACGAGCAGCCAGCAGTTATGCAACGTGTTTTAGAGGGTCGAATCAGCAACGGACATTTGCTTGAGCAGGCGTGGGGTGTTAGCGCATCAAGTATATTTGATCGTACTGAACGTGTACAAATTGTTGCTTGTGGTACCAGTTATCATGCAGGCATGATCGCCCGTTATTGGATTGAATCCTTAGTGGGTATTCCTTGCCAAGTAGAAGTGGCCAGTGAGTTTCGTTACCGGGATGTGGTGTTATCGAAAGATACCTTGCTGATTACGCTCTCTCAATCTGGAGAAACGGCTGATACCTTGGCTGCGCTTCGTGAAGTGAAAGAGCGTGTTTTAGCCAGTTTAGCGATCTGCAACGTACCAGGCAGTTCATTGGTGCGTGAATCTGAATTAGCATTAATGACCAATGCAGGCCCAGAGATTGGGGTTGCATCAACGAAAGCCTTTACATCACAGTTGGTTGCATTACTGATGACTACGCTGATCCTGGCGCGTCGTAGAGGCTTAGATAGATCTAAAGAGCAGGAGATCGTTCAAGAGTTGCAAGCACTTCCAACACTTATAGAGTCTCTAATAGAAATGGATAGTGACGTTGCGAAAATGTCTGAAGATTTTGCTGAGAAGCATCACTCACTATTTTTGGGTCGCGGAAGCCTTTATCCCGTTGCAATGGAAGGTGCTTTAAAGCTTAAAGAGATCTCGTATATTCATGCCGAAGCCTATCCAGCGGGCGAGCTAAAACATGGCCCACTAGCGCTGGTCGATAAAGATATGCCAGTGGTCGCAGTGGCACCCAACAATGAGATGCTGGATAAGCTAAAATCCAATCTACAAGAAGTAAAAGCACGTGGCGGAGAGTTATATGTGTTTACTGGGTGTAATCAAAGTATTCAAGATGAAGAGGGCGTGTCTATCTTGACACTACCATCTGTTCATCCATTACTTGAGCCTCTTGCTTACACATTGCCTCTGCAGCTTTTGTCATATCATGTAGCGGTATTAAAAGGCACAGATGTTGACCAACCCAGGAACCTAGCTAAGTCGGTTACTGTTGAATAGACTAATCTTCGAACCATTTATCATCGTCAACAAAAGCAGCAAGAGCTTCTTCTTCGCGACGTTTTTCAATGGCTCTTCTAGCCTCAAACAAACGTCGTGTAGCGCTCTGTTTCCGACGGTTTTGTTGTTCAATGTCATAACCTACCAGTAGGTCAAACACTTCTGTCGTGATAGGGTCTAAGTCTTGTTCCTGACGTATCAGCATACTCGTACTCCAATCTGTGTTTCAGATAGAAGAGGAGCCAACCTGATGCAGCTGACTCCCAGCTGTAATCTTTGTCCTGTTAACTTTTTAACCGATTTTAATCTTGATTTCAAATTAATTTGGTTAAGTATTTAACAGAAGTATACGTAAAGAATGTGACATTTAGATTTCAGTCGTTATCATCCAACTGACGTCGAGTGGGTAATAAGCGATCATTTTGACGCAAGCTTCTCAAACTGCGTTTAATCGTTTTTAAGTGATCAAAGAGTGCAGGTCCCAACTTCATGGCAACACCCACAGCTAAAATATCAATAACAACAAGGTGGACAACACGAGAAGACATTAGCGTGCTTAAATCTTTATCTTCTTCTACATCAACATGAATAGGCAGGGTTGCAAGCTCCGCTAGAGGCGTTGTACCTGGGCATAGTGTAATGACAGTGGCACCGGTTTCTTTGACCAGTTTCACTGTATGGAGCAGATCTTTGGTTCTACCCGTTTGTGAAATCGCAACGACAACATCCCCTTGGCCCAAGGTAACGGCAGAGATAGTTTGCATATGAGGGTCAGAGTAAGCGGCCGCAGATACCATCAGCCGATAAAATTTATGTTGCGCATCTGCACAGACGGGTGCTGATGCGCCAAAACCATAAAACTCGACACGATTCGCTTTGGCCAAGGCATCAATCGCCTCTTCTAAAATTTCCGGATCCAGCTGTTGGCGAATGTTTATCAGGTTGCCAATCATAGAGTCAAAGATTTTCTGTTTAAACTCTATGACCGTGTCCTTGGTATCCATGGAGAACTTTTCAAAGCTGGTGTTGCTCGCTAAACCCTGAGCAAGCGTGAGCTTAAAGTCTTGAAACCCATCGTAATTGAGTGCACGACAGAAACGAACCACCGTAGGCTCACTAACATTGGCTTCTGAGGCTAAGTCAACGATGCGCATATGAATAACATCGTTTGGTTGCGCCAGCACATAATCGGCAACTTTTTGCTCAGACTTGCGCAGTTTATCACGCGAATCAGCAATAGATTTGAGAAGATTGAAGGAATTCAATACAGATACCTGTTCGTTGCTGTCGATAATAGATCACTAGTATAGCAACGAAAGTATATCAACAAAACAAGGCGCTATTGATTGATCAGTATAAGGAATCGATGCAATTCCCCAGTATTTGACTACAGATACTGACTCAGACAACGTACAATAGTCATTTCATGTTAGAGAGCCTTATATGGAGAGCCTGGATGAGTGAATTCCAACAATTGCACAAGCAGATAGGTCAATTTAAGCCTTGGCAGTTGACGGCATTTTCTGCTGCATTGACGGAGAGAATGCTACCCAACTTTATGCTTTTCGCAAGACTCATCGAGTTTGGTGATGCGCAACAGGTTCGCCGTATTATGGATGGCGTATGGGATAACTTGTCCGGAGGTGCCAAGATGAATTTTGAGGTGCAACTGGATCACATTGAAGCCAATATGCCTTCTCTTGACGAATATGATATGTATGGAGCTATGCCCGCTCTGGATGCGGTCGTGGCCTTGTATTCAACATTGGTGTGTATTCTGGAGCAAGATCCAGCTGAAGCGATCAATATAGCGGACCTCTCTCGTGAATCAGTAGCGACCTTTATTGAAGTAAATGAAGCCGATCCGCAATTATCGGATGCTGAATTGATGCGTTTTATCTCAACACACGATTTGATGCAGGATGAAGACGCTTTTCAAGAAGACGTTTTTATCAAGTTGTCGGCACAAGATCAGCCTAATCCTCAGTTTATACAAATGTTACGATCATTCTCCATGAATGAAGGTGTCAGTAATATAGGTATTAGTGATTCGGAAGAGTAATGTTACGTATAGGTTTATGTTTGCTTGTTATTCCTGGATTGGCGCTGATGGGTGTTTTCTTCTTTGAACAGATGCAAATCAGTGATTGTGTGGCGGATGGTGGACACTGGGATTACCTTCAAGCTGTGTGTGATCAGCAAGAGCACCCATTTGTTCCTTTAATGACACGTAAGCCCATATTAGTGAATGGTGGAATGTTATTGAGTTGCTTCGGTCTCTTGCTGACTATTTTAGGTTTGTATACTAGACGCATGTAATGACGCCATGTGATGGCATGTATTGGATAAGGTGTTATGGCAAAAAAAATAGGGATAGCCCTACTCATTCTGGCGGTTGCTTTTGGTCTCTGGTATCTGTTTTTTTCTGAACAATGGTTAGCCCGTTTTAATGAAGAGAGGCAACAAGATGCCATTGAGTATCGTGAAAAAGGCTTGTCAGCAGGTCAATTAACGGATCAGCAAGGTTGTCAAGATCAAGCCATTAGTGGCTTTGATCAGTGCCGTGACTCCAATTTTGTGTGTACGGTCAATCACGGTGTATTTTTAAAGGCATGCTTTGAAACGGCTTCACCAAGTGAAGGGTTTTGTGACGACTTGCCTGAATTCAATGAAACAGCTACAGAAGAAGAGAAAGATTGGGCTAAATATAAGTGCTGGGATATGGATGTAAGAGGGGAAGGTTGCAGACTGTTACTGCGGCAACGCCTGCAACTTTGTGATCTAGAAAGTTCTAATTAATTAAAGGGTTAGAATTATCTTGCCGCTGACATGTCCACTTGCGCTTAAACGATGTGCTTCAGCCGCTTGTGCTATAGGCATCGTTTGTGCCACTTTCAAGTTCAACTTGCCTTCTGCGACTCGTGAAGCTAGCTGTGCTAGCTGATCAGCATTAGGTTCAGCACGAATGGATAGCACAGTGACATCTGTTCCTTCAGCCGCCGCTTCGACCTGTGAGGCAGTGACAGAGGGTAGCGTGACCATACGTCCATTGGGCTTTAATGCAACTAAGGCTTCAATTGCGGTATCACCACCAACACCATCGATAATTAAATCAAATTCGTTGGCAAGGCTCTGCATATCAAGTTCTTGATAATCTAACACCAGATCACAGCCCAGCTCTTTTAAGTAAGTATGGTTTTTTGCTGAACTAGTCGCACTAACGCGCGCTCCGGAAGTCTTTGCCAGTTGCACGGCCAAATGGCCTACACCACCTGCACCCGCTAACACTAAAACCTTTTCATTAGATTGTAACTGGCCTTTATCAAACAGCGCTTGCCATGCCGTTAAGCCTGCTAAACCCAGCCCTGCCGCCGTGGTAGCATCTAACCCTTCTGGTCGTAAGGTGATTTCAGATACAGGTGCAATGACCTCCTCGGCATAGCATCCCGCTGGATGCGGAAAACGAATAAACCCCAGTACGGGGTCACCCACTGAAAACTGGGTTACGCCTTCACCTAATGCCTCGATAACACCGCTGAACTCCCATCCAGGTATCCAGGGAAAAGACTCGATAAATCCTGATGCACCCCCACCCATTGCGGTTTTCCAATCAATAGGATTAACACCGGCGGCTTGGTTACGAATCAGCACTTCACCTGGACCTGGCGAGCGCGAATCTACAGACTCTAGGCGCAGGTTGTCGGGTTCAAACGCATGTACTTGAATGGCTAGCATGGCGATACTCCGCTGATCATTGATGACATTAACAGGATGAATGTCATCAATGTGTAAAACTCATTATTGGTGTCAGTTATTATGGGGGGGTGAGGTTAGATTTTCTAGTCTGATAATATGATCAAGAGGGAAATGACAGCAGAAACGGCTACCTAGACCTATTTGACTGTGGATTTTAAGCTGGCCACCATGGCGTATCACTACATGCTTCACAATCGATAAACCTAAGCCTGTACCACCGCTTTCACTTGAACGACTCTCATCGATTCGATAAAAGCGTTCGGTAAGACGAGGTATATGGTAGGCCTCTATTCCTGGCCCTTTATCCTCAACACTGAGAATAGCTTCAGTGTCGGTAATCTGCCACCGAATGACAATGGGGGTTTGTGCCGGGGTGTATCTTACTGCATTGAACACTAAGTTAGAAAAGGCGCTGTGTAACTCATTATCTTGCCCTACTAAGTCATAGTCAGGGTCCATAATCAGTTCAATGGGATGTGCTTTATCGGCACTTAAGACGATGGCATCACGTTTGATATCACTCAGTAACTGATGAATATCGATAGGGTATTCATCAGTCACATGTCGCGTTGACTCCAAGCGCGATAGCATCAACATATCTCGAACCAGCCCTTCCATCCGATGTGCTTGCTGTTCCATTTGCTGAAGACCTCGCATTAGGGGTCTCGGTAACTCTTGATCTAAAAAGGTTTCTAGGTAACCCCGCATCACGGTAAGCGGTGTACGTAATTCGTGCGATGCATTTGAGACAAAACTTTGTCTGACTTGCTCGAGCTGTTTCATGCGAGATATATCGCGTGCCACTAACAATCGATCACCTTCACCAAAATGCGTAATACTGTACTGTAGGGTAATCTGATCATTAATAGGTGACAGGAGTTCAAGAGGATCTTGATATTGGCGACGCTTGTAGTAGCGTATAAATCTGGGGTCTCTTAACAGGTTTAAGATGGATTTATGCCTATCAATCAAGGGCTTTAAGCCTAACAGATCTTCTGCGGCAGAGTTCCACCACTCTAAGCGATCTTGCGCATCTACAATCACAACCGCATCTTTAAGAGCCGCTGAAGATTGTTGGTAGCGGTTAATAATACTGGTTAATGCCGCTTCACGATCGCGATGGCTTTTCTGTTTTCGGTAAAAGGTATAGACCAAATCTCCCCAAATGCCGGGTAGCTCAGGGGGATCAGCTTTCTTGCTACTGACCCATCGTAGGGTCAAGACGAGCATGATGAGGTGATAAGCTGACCAGCCTAAGAGCGTAATCGCAAGCACCCAGGCGAGGTCGTTAACCAGCCAGCCTGTGCCTATCGCAACTAACAGCAGGAGTATAAAGTAGGTCAGTATGCGATAAGGTGACTTGATCATTCAGGTGGATGTTGTCCTGATTAGTTTGCTCGTGCAGAGAAGCGATAACCCGTACCTCTTACGGTCTGAATCAGGTAATCATGACGATCACCTAGGGCCTTACGTAAGCGGCGAATGTGGACATCAACAGTTCTCTCTTCGACGTACACATTACCGCCCCACACCATATCAAGCAACTGGTTACGAGAGTAAGCACGATCTGGGTGGGTCATGAAGAACTGTAACAAACGAAACTCAGTCGGTCCTAGGTCAATCGATTGGTCAGCTGAAGTCACACGATGCGAGATAGGATCCAGTGTCAGCTCATCAATGGTAACAGGTTCTTCGACTCCTTTAGGCGTGGTGCGACGTAACACCGTTTTCAAGCGCGCAACGAGTTCGCGAGGTGAGAAGGGTTTGGTGATGTAATCATCAACGCCAGCCTCCAGTCCTTGGACTTTATTATCTTCTTCTGCCTTAGCGGTCAGCATAATAATGGGGACATTGGCGGTGGTTTCATCACGGCGTAAACGACGTGCGAAATCGATACCATTGGTACCTGGCATCATCCAATCCAGCAAAACCATGTCTGGCTTGTTATCCAAAACCGCGGCATGCGCTTGTTGTGCATTCTCTGCTTCAATGCATTCGTAACCGGCCATCTCCAGTGCAACGGCAATCATTTCACGGATGGGGGCTTCGTCATCCACTATTAGCACACGCTTTGCAACCGACATGAAATCACTCCATAGCTGAATTAAGTCGTGGGCTTATTACAAGTCTTTTTTGTTACATTAATATGACAAGTGG
>SLCQ01000143.1 GCA_007125745.1 Nitrincola sp. | reverse complement strand
CCCAGGAACAGTCAAGCTAGTGATAGGTGAGCCTATTGTCACGGCAGGTAGAAGTGTCGACGAGGTTCAAGCAGATGTTGAAGCCTGGTTAATCGAACAGATGGAAAGAATTGGCGCTTAATACAACATTTTGTGGCTGGCTTCTTCCTTATATAGCAAGGAAGAAGCCGTCTGCCAAACAATTAGTCTTGATACTTTTGCATCACTAAGGTGGCGTTGGTGCCGCCAAAGCCAAAACTATTGGACATGAAACGCTGAATATCTACCTGATCCTTGCGTTCAGTCGCAATAGGCAAGCCATCTGCTTCAGCATCCAGTTCTTCGATATTCGCTGAGGCGCAAATGAAGTTGTTTTGTTGCATTAAAATACAGTAAATCGCTTCTTGAACGCCCGTTGCACCTAATGAGTGACCTGCTAAAGACTTAGTGGAGCTGACGGTAGGCATATTGTCACCAAACAGCTCACGCATCGCTTTTAGCTCTTGAATATCACCAGCGGGTGTCGAGGTGCCATGCGAGTTGATGTAGTCAATTGGGCCATCGACTGTCGCCATGGCTTGTTGCATGCAACGTACAGCGCCTTCGCCAGAGGGTGCGACCATATCATAGCCATCAGAGGTAGCACCATAACCCACCAGCTCAGCATAGATTTTTGCACCACGTGCTTTAGCATGCTCAAGTTCCTCAAGAACCAGCATGCCGCCGCCACCGGCGATAACAAATCCATCACGATTCGCATCATAAGCACGCGAGGCTTTTTCTGGGGTATCGTTGTATTTGCTTGATAAAGCACCCATGGCATCAAACATTACGCTAAGTGACCAGTGAAGCTCCTCGCCACCTCCGGCAAAGATGATATCCTGCTTGCCGAGTTGAATCAGTTCCATTGCGTTACCGATGCAATGAGCGCTGGTTGCACAGGCAGAGGTAATGGAGTAGTTCACGCCTTTAATTTTAAAGGGTGTCGCCAGACAGGCTGATACCGTTGACCCCATGGTACGCGTTACTCGGTAAGGACCGACACGGCGAACACCTTTGTCGCGCAGAATATCAGCACTTTCGACAATGTCTGCGGAAGATGCGCCACCAGAGCCAGCAATAAGCCCTGTGCGAAGGTTGGAAACCTGGTCTTCTGTTAGACCGGCATCTTCAATCGCTTGCTTCATAGACAGGTAGGCATAGGCGGATGCGTTGCCCATAAAGCGGCGCAGTTTACGGTCGATCTGACTGTCCAGGTCGATGTCCACCTGACCGGCGACATGGCTTCTAAAGCCCATCTCTTTGTACTCTGGTTGAAAGCATATGCCAGAGCGGCCCTGTTGAAGGGACTCTAGAACTGCTTGTTGATCATTTCCTAAGCAGGAAACAATCCCCATTCCGGTTACCACGACGCGTCGCATGTGTTGACTCTCTCTGCTTTATCGTAACAATGATTATTATAGTGTGTAATTTTGACAAGTATTAGAAATTATCAGTCGAGGTGAATAGACCCACCCGCAAATCTTTTGCAGTATAGATTTCACGACCATCCACTGACATGCTTGCATCCGCAATACCCATCACCAGCTTGCGCTCTATGACGCGCTTTAATTGCACGTGATAAGTGACTTTTTTTGCGGTAGGTAATACTTGTCCAAAAAATTTGACTTCGCCAGCGCCCAATGCACGACCACGTCCTTTATTGCCTTTCCAGCCCAGGAAAAAACCAACAATTTGCCACATGGCATCTAAACCGAGACAACCAGGCATCACCGGGTCTGTAGGAAAGTGGCAATCAAAAAACCATAAGTCAGGATTGATATCGAGTTCAGCAATGATTTCGCCCTTGCCAAATTCGCCGCCATCTTCACTAATGGTAATGATGCGATCCATCATCAGCATATTGCCAACAGGTAAACGAGCGTTGCCAGGGCCAAACATCTCACCATAGCCGCATTTCAGGAGGTCTTCGCGTTCAAAAGAGGAGGGCTTAGTCATGAAGTTATGTCTATCCAAAACGTTAAATTCAAAAAATTTTACTGATTATACCGTCTGAGTGTAGCAGAGGCACGACCTGTTGCTGAATATTTGCACAACAAACCGTAATAGAGGTCGCATGTGCTCATTTTTTTCGAGCGACAGCTAGGTCTGCAAGGCTGAATAAAGTTGCTTTGAAGGAGCTGTCGGGAAGTACTGAAATAGCTTCTTTAGCCAAAGTTACCTGTTGCTGAGCCGCTTCCTGAGTATATTCAATCGCACCTGATCGCTTCACTATCTCTAAAACTGGCTGGAGGTCATCAAGCCCGCCTTGACGTATAGCATTGCGAATAATTTGCTGGTCGTCATGGGAAGCGTTCTGCATAGCGCGAATGAGTGGCAGTGTTGCTTTACCTTCAGCCAGGTCATCGCCAACATTTTTACCCATCTCGTCAGCCGTCGAAAGATAATCCATCACGTCATCAGTAATCTGGAAGGCGATCCCTATATGACGTCCATATAGACGTAGCGCTTCTCTTTCATCAGCTGAGGCATTTGCTAGAATGGCACCGCACTCTGTAGCGGCCTCAAATAACATCGCTGTTTTACCTAAGATAACCTGCATGTAGCTGCCTTCGGTGGTATCAGGGTTGCGTTGATTTAACAGCTGTAACACTTCCCCTTCGGCAATAATGGTCGTGGCATTGGAGATGACTTGCATAATCTCCATTCGGCCAATCTCCACCATAATTTG
>SLCQ01000220.1 GCA_007125745.1 Nitrincola sp. | reverse complement strand
TTACCCATTTATGCGCTAACACGTAATAGCCGAACACTAAGGCGTATGGCGCTGTATCGTGGCGTACAGCCTATTTTCTTTGACGTGACCGCAATCGACAAAGATCGCATCAATCACGCCATTCTGGCTGGCCTGAAAGCCGATGGTCGCATCCAAACAGGCGACATTGTATTACTGACTCGCGGAAGCTCTGTTGGTGCACATGGCCAAACAGACCTTATGCAAATTTTGAAAGTTGAATAACCCCTTTAAGGATAGATATGAACCTCGCGCCACAACTGGCTAAACGACTCGCGTTACCCCTTGCACAGGTTTCAGCCACCTTAAAGCTGATCGATGAAGGTGCGACCATTCCATTTATTGCACGCTATCGAAAGGAGGTCACTGGCGGGCTGGACGATACGCAACTACGACAGTTGTCGGAACAGCTCGCTTACTGCACACTCTTAGAAGAAAGGCGAAGCACGATTCTTGAGCAGATTCGAAGCCAGGGCGCTCTGACACCTGAATTGGAAAAAGCGATACTGTCAGCCGATAATAAAGCGCGCCTTGAAGATCTTTATCTACCCTACAAGCCCAAACGTAGAAATAAAGCGCAAGAAGCGCGAGAAGCGGGTCTTTCAGGCTTAGCTGAGCAACTCCTTAAGCAACCTCATATACCACCCGAAGGCTTAGCGTCCGCCTATATCAATAGCGCCAAATCGATTCACTCCATTGAGGATGCGTTAACAGGCTGTCGCCACATTTTGCTGGAGATGTTTACTGAACATGCTGACCTCGTTAGTTCGCTACGACAAAAACTCTGGCAACAAGGCAAATTAGAAGTCCACGCGGCCAAAGGTAAAGCGGACCCTGACAGCAAGTTTCGTGACTACTATGAATATGCTGAATCCCTTCATCAGATACCTTCTCACCGCGCCTTGGCAATCTTAAGAGGCAAACAGCTAGGAGAGTTAAGTTATCGCATTCAACTACCGGACACTCAAGCAGATGAGCCGATTGAAACGATTGCACGCTTCAACCAACTGCGTGTTGCAACTTGCTCAACCTGGCTACAGCAAACGCTTGAGCAGAGTTGGAAAACCAAACTGGCGCCAGCTCTTGAAAATGAACTGATTAAAAAACTCCGCCAAGATGCCCAGGCCGTTGCGATTGACGTCTTTGCACGCAACCTGAAAGACTTGTTGCTTTCAGCACCAGCTGGTGCACATGTAACCCTTGGCCTCGATCCAGGGTTACGAACCGGTGTCAAAGCCGCTATTGTCGATGCAACCGGGCAGTTGCTTGAAACCGCCACCCTCTATCCTCATCCACCTCAACGTCAAGAGCAGGCGGCGTCTCACAGCTTAGCTCGGCTGATTGAAAAACATGCAGTAACGCTGATTGCCATTGGTAATGGCACGGCCTCAAGAGAGACGCTACGCTGGGTTCAGGACTTACTTAAAGCGCATGCACTCACTCAAGTCTCTTGTATGCTGGTCAGTGAAGCAGGAGCATCCGTTTATTCTGCTTCAGCTTTAGCCTCTGAAGAGTTCCCTCAACTTGATGTCACTCTGCGTGGCGCAGTCTCGATTGCCAGGCGGCTACAAGATCCTTTAGCTGAGCTGGTCAAAATTGACCCACGTGCAATCGGCGTAGGTCAATATCAACATGATCTGGATCAGAAAGCCCTTGCACAAAAGCTGGATGCCGTTGTAGAAGACTGTGTTAACCATGTCGGCGTGGATTTAAATACCGCCTCTTCGGCACTTCTCTCTCGCGTTGCAGGCCTTAATACCACCCTAGCTGACAATATCATCAAGTATCGTGAAGCGCTGGGATGCTACCGTGATCGCAAACAGCTGTTAAAGGTACCTCGTCTCGGGCCAAAGGCGTTTGAACAGAGCGCAGGCTTTTTGCGTATTCGTCAAGGTAAAGAACCCCTCGACAACACGGCAGTCCACCCTGAATCCTACTCATTGGTTCATCAGATTGCCGCATCGGTGGGCTTAAGCCTGCAACAACTGCTTGAGTCCCCTGACCTGCTTCGGCAAATTCCTCTGCAGACATTGCCAGAAGCGGGGCGCTATACCTTAAACGATATTCTATACGAACTGGAAAAGCCTGGTCGCGACCCTCGGCCCGAATTTCGTTCTGTCCATTATGACGAACGGATAGAATCTATTGATGATCTGCATATTGGCATGGTTCTGGAAGGTGTGATTACGAACATCACGCATTTTGGCGCCTTTGTTGACCTAGGCGTGCATCAAGATGGTCTCGTGCATATCTCGCAGATGGCTGATCGCTTTGTTAAAGATCCACATAGCCTGGTCAGTACCGGACAAATTGTTTCTGTCAGAGTGATTGATCTTGACGCTAAACGACGTCGAATTGGCCTGAGCATGAAAAAATCAGACTAATCGGGCTTGTGAGAGCTACATTTCGTCCCCATGATGCCTATAATGCTCAGTAAATGAACACTCATAACACAACGACCTTACTGAAAAGGTCGTTGAAATAGGGAATAACACCTTGCCAGCCACCCTCGAATACAATTTAAATCAACTGCTACGCGATGGGAGCAGTCAGCTCCTCACTCAATTACAGCACGGCATTGAAAAAGAAGGCTTACGTGTCACGCCATCTGGGCAACTCGCACAGACAGAGCATCCCAAAGGGCTGGGCTCTGCGCTAACCCATAGTGAAATTACCACTGACTATTCTGAAGCCTTATTAGAATTTATTACACCGGTGTTTCAGGATAATCGAGAGATGCTCAACCATCTCAGTGACTTACATCGTTTTAGTTATGAGATGCTAAACGATGAGCTGATCTGGTGTGCCAGCATGCCATGCCATATTAACGATGAAAGTGAAATTCCGATCGCTTATTATGGCACCTCGAATGTGGGTCAGTTAAAGCATATCTACCGTATCGGACTTCAACACCGTTATGGAAAAATGATGCAAACCATCGCGGGCATCCACTACAACTTTTCATTGCCCGAACAGCTTTGGCCAGCCTATCAGCGCATCTGTAACAATCAGCACTCCATGCAACACTTTCGCTCGGCCAGCTATTTTCGCATGATTCGTAACTTTCGCCGTTTTAGCTGGTTGCTCTTGTATCTATTTGGCGCATCGCCCGCCTTAAGCGGTAGCTTTATGGGCACACAAAACCACAGGCTGGATACCCTCACTGAGGACACGCTTTATCAACCCTGGGCAACCTCGTTACGCATGAGTGATTTAGGCTACTCAAACAAGGTTCAATCATCATTGAATATCTGCTTTAATCAATTAAGCAGTTACACCCATTCGCTTCAATCCGCCATACGAACCCCTCACCCCGACTATGAAAAACTAGGCGTGAAGGTCAAGGGGCAGTACCAACAGTTAAACAGTAATATTCTGCAAATTGAGAATGAATACTATAGTGATATCCGGCCCAAGCGTGTCACCGAATCTGGTGAAAAGCCGATTCATGCACTGCTGAGCCGAGGTGTTCAATATATCGAGGTCCGCAATACCGACATCAACCCCTTACTGCCAATTGGCATGGATGAACAGCAGTGTCATTTTTTAGATGCGTTTCTCGTCACCTGCTTGCTCTGTAACGATGCCGAGCTGAGTGATGCTGAATGCCGCATGATCAATGATAACAATCATCGCGTGGTCACGCGTGGACGTCAGCCAGGTTTAACCTTGATGACGCCAGATCAAGGTGAAGTCGAGAGAGCAACATTGGGGTTATCGATTCTAGATCAAATTGCAAGAACAGCCGATGTATTGGATGAGGCCAATCAAACCCAGCATTATCGACAAGCTGTTGAACGTCAACGAGACAAGGTGAAAGAACCTGAATTAACCCCATCTGCGGAAGTGCTTCAAGCCCTTCGCGCCAGTGGGGCGAGTTACCAGCAATGGGTCACGAGCCTCAGCCAACAGCATAAGCAAACACTGCTCGCGACACCGCTTCAACCAGAACTCAAAGCTGGCTTGATCAGTGAAGCGCAAGCATCACTGCTTGAACAAGCCAGTATTGAAGCCTCGGATACTGTCAGTTTCGATCAATTTTTAGATCAGTATAACCAGGCTTGAGCAACGACCTTTCCCATCAAACCTTTTACTGAATCACCAAACTGGTAAAGAACAGGTCATCTACTTGCGGATGGCCTGTTTCAGCTCGCAGAGCATCTTGTACTACCTGCAACGCGCGCTGAGCCAACACCGTTTGCGCCTCTACCGTGGCCACATCAGATTCTTTTTGTGACTTAAACAGAAATATAAGATCGTTTCGTACCTGTGCTTTGTGCTTTTCAATGTCTATCCGATTTCCACCCTCTGCAACATGCAAGGTGACCTCTGCCTTCATAAAGCGTAGAGGCCCAGACTCTACCTCACCAAAGTTGGTCACAAATGCCTGGAGTTCAACATAGGGATTGTTAATTTCCGCATGGACCATACTCATGGGTAAACAGAAGATCAGTAGAACAAAAAGTCGTTTTAACGCCATATAAAACACTCCAAGGATAAATTTTTACGGATCACGGTCATACAAATGAAGACACTGATCCGGTTGTGGTTGCCGCGGCCTAAGTCTCGGATTACTATGGTAGTCAATCACTACGGTATAAAACGATTACATCAATACGAATACGGCTAGTGATCATTATTATCACAGATGTAATATACCGCCAACTGTTTGCGTTTGAATAGGAGAACCTTAGCCATGTTGGAAAAATGTCGCAATGCGCGCGAGCGCTGGGGTGGCGTAAATCAAATCATCGACCACTGGCTTGAACAGCGCCAACAGCTGATTAGTGCCTTTATCAATCTGCCTGATGCAGAGGTAGGTGATTCACTGAACGCTTCGCTGGATAACTTTTGCTCTTTATTGATCGACTACATTTCGTCAGGTCATTTTGAAGTTTATGAGCAACTCCTGAATGAGGGTAGAGAATTCAAAGATGGCAGTGTTGAGAAAGCTCAGGTCTTACTCCCTCTCATCCAACCTTCAACAGACTTTGCCTTGGATTTTAACGATGAGTGCAATGGTTTTAATCACCCTTCACTTCGCCAACTCAGAGAGTTTTCAAACCATCTGTCACATTTAGGCGAGTATTTGGAAGAGCGTTTTTCCATCGAAGATCAACTGATTGAGATTTTACATAACGCCCATACAGAACAGGCTCAAGCAATGGCATGAAACGTCTAGCGCTACTGCTGATCTTGGTGATAACGCTGACCGGCTGTGATTCAGCGAACTCACCTGAAAACAACTATCCGCTTTCAGCGAGAGGAAGCTTTGGCGCCTCCCTTGCTGAAGATGGCCGCTTTGCCGTGATCGGCTCTTTTGAGCTGGGTGGCCACTTTTGGGATCTGCAAAACCAAGAACGTTTGTATGATTGGAACCATCAACAAGATGGATTCTCCGATCTGATTGCGAGCGCCTTTTCACCTGATGGTGATTTTGCAGTCACGGCAACCGTCACCGATCTAGTGCTTTGGCAAACCGTAGATGGTCAGCCTGTATGGTTTTGGAGTAGCCCAGGTGAGATTTTAGATATGGCGCTTTCTCGCAACGGCGATTACGCCTTGCTTGGCTTAGCCAACCATACGGCTGTCTACTTCGATGTTAAAAATGGCGGCGTACGACACACACTGCGCCATCCAGCCAGAGTTCGAAGTGTAGCCTTAAGCGCTGATGGACGTTTTGCCTTAACCGGCGCCGACGATTATGTTGCCCGCTTTTGGGATCTGCAAAACGAAACTGTCATCAGTGAGATGACCTTTGACAATGTTGTCAACCGTGTAGCTCTAAGCCCTGATGGGCAAATGGCCTTCAGTGCGGCCACCCTGAGTAGTGCAAGACTTTGGGATACACAAAATGGAGAGATACTGCATTCGCTGAGTGGTGACGAACGTTTTATAACCCGCCGATTAAGCCATATCTCGGCACGCTTTTCCTCTGATGCTCAGCAACTGCTCACCGGAACGGCATCGGGTAAAGTGATGCTCTGGAATACGCAGACAGGCCGATTAGAACAAAGCTGGCGTCTGGCACAACGTGGCAGAACCGGCCCCGTACAAACAGGTGTCAGTGCTGTTGGTTTCTCTAGAGCGGGAGGTTATGTGGCAATAGGGTCGAATGGCTTGTTAAATGAATTACGCTGAATCTAAATAATTGCCCAAGTCAGAAATAGATGCCAATAATATCACTATGACTGAGCTTGGGCTGACGAATACTACTGGTTACATTTCTGGATTAATGTCCAGCAATTCAACTTCAAAGACCAAGGTCTCATTCGGGCCGATCGCATTGCCCATTCCATTGGGACCATAAGCTAAATCTGAAGGTATCACCAGACGCGCTTTCTCACCCACCTGCATTAACTGCAAACCCTCGGTCCAACCAGGGATTACACCGTTTAATGGGAAAGAGATGGGCTCACCTCGGGAGTAGGAGCTATCAAACTCTGTTCCATCGATGAGATGGCCACGATAATGCACCTTAACCACATCGGTCGCTGTTGGAGAGGCACCTTCACCTGCTTCTAACAATTGATACTGCAGACCGGAGTCGGTTGTTGTCACACCGTCATTTGACGCATTTTCAGCTAAGTAAGCTTCACCTTTTGCCAAATTTTCTTCCGCTTGAGCGGCCAAGGCAACACGCTGATCTTCCATTTGGTTTTGCTGAAAAGCCTGCATGGTTGCCATGATTTCTTCTGGCGTCATCAGTGCGTCTTGATTACCGTAAACAGTATCTATGCCCATACGAAAGGCTTCGGTATCCAGTGATTGAAAATCGTGAATTAGAATATTTTCACCAATCATCACACCCAAGCTGTAGCTCAACTTAGCTTCATCTGAGGTTAACGCTTGTGCATGCAGACCTTGAGTCAGGCCGACACTCCCAACCAACATGGTGGCCAGTGCAATTTTTTTCATAAAGTGTTCCTATTTTTTTGATGTGTAACACATTCACCCATCCGGGTTAGTTACCTATTTAACGCCAAAGTTCAGTATAGATGCAAGATTAGCGGATCAGTTGAACCAACGACTCGCAACAAACCTGATATAGGTCATCCTTTTCCAAAGACACTGATCGAGCATATAGAAGCATATTCTGTCGTGCTAAATCAGCCGTATCAACAGGTGCAGTTACCACCGGCAATGCATGAGAAGCCTGCCAAAGCATCGCGATATCTACTTTTTCCAAGGCCAGTTCAGTCTCTTTCATCGACTCATAACACTGGGTTAACCCAGATTGACTGAGTTTCAACTCACGAAGCTGATAACGCAAACTTCGCAATGGCTTTAATAGCGGATCTCGCCACTGAGTTTCTACTGCATTAAACAGATTGGAAACATAGATTTTGCGTTGTTGAGCCAACCAACCGCAAAACAGCAAGCTATTGACTTGAAGGCCCAGTCGCTGTGCTTCCAAGCAGGTTGCTTCTACACCAGGGCGCGAATAAACAGCTGATATATAGTGCCATAATGGGTTGTCTAACTGCATTTTATGATAAGATTCCCGCATGATTCAGATCTCTCAGCTTAGCATACAACGTGGTACAACACGCCTTCTTGACCATGCCAATTTAACCCTTCACTCGGGTTGGAAAATCGGTATTATTGGCAGTAATGGTGTGGGCAAGTCGAGCCTATTCCAGTTATTACTGGGTGAACTGCATGCCGATACCGGTGAACTGACACTGCCCGATTCCGCGATCATCTCTCACATGGCCCAAGAGGTGTCGGCAACGTCACAGCTTGCGCTCGACTTTTTGCTGGATGGCGATGTTGAATTGCGAAAAATTCAAGCCTTACTTCGTGAAGCCGAAGCACAACACCAAGCAGAACGCACCGGTGAATTGCATGCAGAGTTGGAGCATATTGATGGCTATCGCGCTGAGGCGCGGGCTCATCAACTATTAAATGGGCTCGGCTTTAAAACAGGTGACGCGCATAAACCTGTCGCCTCTTTTTCCGGTGGCTGGCGTATTCGGCTTAACCTGGCGCGCGCGCTGATGTGTCGTTCAGATATTTTGCTACTGGATGAGCCCACCAACCACTTAGACCTTGATGCAACACTCTGGTTAGAACAGTGGCTAAAGAGCTACCCCGGTACCCTATTGTTAATTTCGCATGATCGAGACTTTCTAGATAATGTTGTCGGTCATATTGTGCATATGTCAGCCCAACAGCTAACCCTCTATAAGGGCAACTACACCGCTTTTGAACGCGCCAAAGCGGAACGTTTATCGCAACAGCAAGCCGCTTTTGAGAAACAGCAAGAGCGCATCCAGCAAATAGAAAGCTTTGTTCGTCGCTTTCGCGCAAAAGCGTCTAAGGCTAAACAAGCGCAAAGCCGCCTGAAAGAACTTGAACGGATGGAACAACTCTCACCCGCTCACATAGACAGCCCGTTCACCTTCAGCTTTGCAAACAGTGAGAAAACCTCATCACCCTTGTTATCACTGCAACATACCGCATTAGGCTATGCGGATACCTGTATCCTGCAAACCTTTTCCTTAACACTTACGCCTGGAGAGCGTATCGGTCTTTTAGGCCCTAATGGAGCTGGTAAATCAACGCTCATCAAAACCTTAACGGGTGATCTAGCACCTTTGACCGGTGAACGTGTCTGTGGTGAGCATTTGCAAATAGGTTATTTTGCACAGCATCAGCTTGAAGCACTGGACCCTGAAGCGTCTCCGTTTCTTCATCTTCAACGTATCAGTCCCAAAGCAACCGATCAATCTATCCGGGATTTTTTGGGAAGCTTTGATTTTTTTGGTGACAAGGCTCTGACCCCCATTAAGACCTTTTCAGGTGGCGAAAAGGCACGGGTTGCGCTGGCATTGATCGCTTGGCAACGACCCAACCTGCTATTAATGGATGAGCCGACAAACCATTTAGATCTTGAGGTTTGTCATGCACTAACCCTTGCGTTACAAGCATTTGAGGGCAGTTTGATTTTGGTATCGCATGACCGACACCTACTACGCAATACAGTAGATAGTTTCTTACTGGTTGCAGAGGGTCAAGTCTCGCCGTTTGAGGGTGACTTAGATGATTATCAGCTCTGGTTAAACCAGTATCGTCGTCAAGAGTTAAACAATGATGCCAGTGCAAATAAATCGTCTAGTGATCGCTCACTTAGTGCACAGGATAAAAAAGAGTTAAAGCGCCAGCAGGCTGAAAAGCGATCAGCACTTCGTCCCCTGAGACAACAGGTTGAAAAACTGGAGCAGAAAGTAAGCCAGTTAACAGAACAACTCTCCAAGCTTGAGCTACAGCTTGCTGACCCAGAGGTGTACAGTTCAGAACAAAAGGATAGACTCAAAACCTTACTGCATGAACAAGCCGGACTGAAACAAACCCTCGAACAACTCGAAGGGGAGTGGATGGAAAAGCTGGAAGATCTAGAACGCAAAGAGGCCGAATAATCGGCCTCTTATTGAGCAGTTCGTTGAGTCAGTGAATTTACTTCTCACCAAAAATATTCGCTAAATCTTTAAGCTTTTCCTGGTTTTGTAAAAAGGACTCAATTACTTTTTCTTTATCCGCAACACTGACACCAATACTGGCTAACTCCTCAGCAGACACGGAATCGATCGGGCCATCACAGTAACCCAGTTCACACAGAATTCGGTTACCGATATTGATAAACTGAGCATATTCAGCATGAGGGCCGGCATAATCCCGGTCATGCTGTTGACGAACAGCAACACAAACCTCTTCGGGTAGCGCCCAACTCTCTAGCAACCAGGCACCGATCTGCTCGCGCGTCAGTCTCAGCACTTGTTGCTCGATCATGGTATAAGGCAAGTGAGGATTGGCTTCAATATAACGGCTTAAGGTAGAGAACTGCGCTGGGAAAAGATGTGCCAGTAGCAAGTATCCAAAGTTATGCAGTAAACCGGAAAGATAGATCAGACCAGGTTTAGGGCGCTGATCACTTTTTGACACTCGTACTAGTTGATCGACAAGCACGGCAGAAGAGACGGACTGTAGCCAAAAAGGAGTTCCTCCTCGCGGTGTGTTTTCAGGCATGCTCATGACACGTCCCATCGCCACACCTAACGCCAGGTTAAGCACTAAGTCAAAGCCAAGCACACGGATAACAGCATCTTCTATCGATTCTACTTTTCCTGGCGCCGCATAATAGGGCGAAGCCGCCCAGCTCATCACTTGAGCGCCAACGGGGGCATCCAGTTTAACGACACTCAGTAACTCTTCAACCTTCGCATCTGGATCACTTCGCATCATGATCAACTTACGCGTTGTTTGACTAAAACCCGGTAAACTCAGGGTATCTTCTAAACGTTGTCGTACTCTAAGAGCAGAAAAACGTTCCAACGCTTGTGTAATCGCTTCGACATCACTTTGCATGGCAACCTGCTCGTAGATCAACTCGGCCGTCAAACCTAAAGCGCCAACATGCTCTGCTTGAGT
>SLCQ01000226.1 GCA_007125745.1 Nitrincola sp. | reverse complement strand
AACCCATCCCCGATAGCGAGCAACGAGTAGTTTCTCATGGCTGTATCAAAGTCCAGCCCGTGCTGCACCATCCCCATACCCAAACCACCAAGCAGGTTGATTAACAGAATGAGAATACCAGCAACAGCATCGCCTCGAACAAACTTGGACGCACCGTCCATTGCCCCATAGAAGTCAGCTTCCTGCGTCACCTCTTGACGTCTAACGCGAGCCTCATCTTGTGAGATTAACCCCGCATTCACGTCAGCATCTATCGCCATCTGCTTACCTGGCATAGCATCCAATGTAAAGCGAGCACTCACTTCAGATATACGACCTGCACCTTTAGTGACTACTACAAAGTTGATGATGACTAAGATCATGAATACAACAATACCCACAACATAGTTACCACCCACAACCACTTCACCAAAGGCTTGAATCACTTGACCTGCAGCATCTCCACCTTCATGACCATTCAATAAAACAACGCGTGTCGAGGCTACATTAAGCGCCAAGCGCATCAGCGTTGCGGCTAACAAAATGGTAGGAAATACAGCAAAATCGAGCGGCCTTAATGCATATATACAGACCAACAAAACAACAATTGACAGGGCTATATTAAAGGTAAAGAACATGTCCAGTAGAATAGTGGGCATGGGGAGCGTGACCATTGCCAACACTACAAGTAAAAGCAATGGAATACCGATATTTCCACGACTGATACTCTTTGCGCCCTGTAGTATGGCTACTCTATCCACATCACCTACCGTCAATTATCCGTCAACAAAAACAAAATACAGCGTTAACGCCTTTAAAAAGTCTGTTTATTGTACCCATTGCGTCAAGTTAATGACACTACAAAATCAATATAAATATGATGCAATAAACACGCCAGACTATTCGTCTCGGCGGAACTCAGGAGGGATCTGTAGCTCTTTTTCTGCGGGAGGTCGAATAACTGAACGGGATTGGTCTGGATCTCGCAACTGGAATACATAGGCGAGCACCTGTGCAACAGCCGTATAAAGTCCCGAAGGCACCTCTTCATCCAATTCTGCGGCATAATAGAGGGCTCGCGCTAATGCTGGTGACTCCAACACTGTGACCTCATACTCTTGTGCCACTTCACGAATTTTGAGTGCCATAAAATCAACACCCTTGGCAATGACAATAGGCGCATCACTCTGACTTTGATCATAACGAATAGCAACAGCATAGTGGGTCGGGTTAGTGATGACCACATCAGCAGTAGGCACCTCTTTCATCATCTTGCGCTGTGACATTTCGTATTGTAACTGACGTATTTTACTTTTAACCTCCGGTTTACCTTCTGTACTTTTCATTTCATCTTTAACTTCTTGCATGGTCATTTTTAGCTTTTTCTTATAGTCATACATCTGAAACGGCACATCTATAAGTACAACGATAATCATGGCCGCACTGATCACCAAAAATGCCCAGGCTATAATTGTTAAAGCATGATCTATTGCTACTCTGACCGCTTCTGAGGTGAGCATCATCAACTCAGGCCTGAGCAAATAGATCGCCAATATCGCTGTCGAACCCACCAGCAACACTTTCGCTATCGCCTTAAAAAGCTCTACTAAGGACTTGAGTGAAAACATGCGCTTGAACCCTGCGATGGGGTCGATTCGACTGCCTTTAGGTTGCAGTGACTCTCCACTAAAGTTCCAACCGCCTAGAGCAACAGAAGAGAAAATAACCGCGATGGTGACCAATAAAAAGAATGCCCACAAACTGAGGAAAGCATCAAACAATGATCGATAGAGGTGATAACTCATGAATGCCGTATCTAACGCTTCCTCTTGCTTCAAATCAAAATTGAAGCTGAATAAACCCAACATCGTTTGTCCGACCGAACCACCAAATAAGAGGGCAGAAGCAGCAGAGGCCATCAATAAAGCGAGAGTCGTTAGCTCTTTAGAGCGTGCAATATCACCTTTTTTTCGCGCATCTTGGATGCGCTTCTGGGTAGGTTCCTGTGATTTTTCTTGACCCGTATCTTCAGCCATGGATCACCCGTTCAGTGGCGGCAACATAGACTGAATAAAATCCAGCATGTAGTGCGTCATGCGCACATAATGGTCATAAAAGATAGGGACGTTGATATAGTGCATAATCAAACCCATCAGCATGGTGAAAGGAAACCCTATAGCAAAAATATTCAACTGCGGCGCCGCTTTCGTCATGATGCCGAAGGATAAATTAATAATCAATAAGGCAGTTATTGCAGGCAGTGCCATCAAAAGCGCGGCTGAAAATAACCAACTGACCAACAACACCGTTTGGATAAAGACATCCTGGCTAAATAAATTCATGCCCACGGGTAGCGCAAAAAAACTTTGAGCCAGAATTTCAATCATCACTAAATGTCCATTCATCGCTAAAAAAAGCAACATGGACATCATTGAATAAAATTGAGCCACTACCACAACCTGAATACCGGTACTTGGATCAGTCATTTGAGCAAAACCAAGGCCTGATTGCATCGCAATCATTTGTGCACCCGCAATGAATGCCTGAAACAGAAGCTGTAAGGAGAAACCCAGTAGCGTGCCTATGATGACCTGATTCAAAATGACCAGCCATGTACTGAGCGATATCCCCTCATAGACCGGCATGTCGGGTAATACTGGCAAGAGAAGCAAGGTGACTGCAAAAGCCAACCCGAAACGGACCCGAATCGGAACCATCTGTGTACCGATAATCGGTATCGCCATAAAAAACGAGCCGATACGAAACAGCGGTAACAAAAAAGCGCCTACCCAATATTCCAAATCAGCTAAGGATACAAACACGAGTTAGCCTATCATTAACGGAATGTTCATAAACAAGAAATTAAATAGATCAACAATCTGCATCACTATCCATGGGCCGGCATACATAAGTGCCGATAAACTCACGATAAGGCGGGGTAAAAAGCTTAGCGTTTGCTCGTTAATTTGGGTGGCCGCTTGAAACACAGAAATGATCAAACCAACGACCAATGCTGGACCAACAATAATGGCAACAAACTGAATAATCATCCAGAAGGCGCTACCATATAGATCAAGAACTGTTTCTGTTAGTCCCACGATCGCCTCCTACGCTTCATGAAATTCGCTACATCCCAAAACTTGCGGCGAGCGTACCCACCACCATCGCCCAACCATCCGCCAATACAAAGAGCATAATTTTAAAAGGAAGTGAGACAATAACGGGTGACAGCATCATCATACCCATCGCCATCAAAACACTGGCAACGACCAAATCGATAACGAGAAAAGGAATAAATAACATAAAACCTATTTGAAATGCGGTTTTTAGCTCACTCACGACAAAGGCGGGCACTAATACACGTAAAGGCACGTCCTCTTGTGTTTCCACTCTGGGTGTATCCGATATTCGCATAAAAAGATCTAAGTCACTTTCACGCGTGTTACGGATCATAAACTGATGAAATGGCCTCGATGCCGCTTCAAGTGCTTCTAAACTCGTCATTTCTTCGGCCATGTATGGCTGAACTGCCTGCTCATTCACCTGATCAAATACAGGAGCCATGATAAAAAAGGTTAGAAATAAGGCTAAGCCAACCATGACTTGATTGGACGGTGTTTGCTGTAACCCTAATGCTTGTCGCAAAATAGCAAAAACAATAATGATTCGGGTAAACGATGTCATCATCATTAGCATTGCCGGCAAGAACGTCAGCAATGTCATCAATGCAAGTATTTGCAAGGTTACCGAGTATTCTGTGGTTCCATCATCATTAACCGTTAAGCTGACAGCAGGGATTCCCACATCAGCAAAGGCCGAGGTGCTGGGAAAGAACATCAAAACAAAGCTCAAACCAACTAAATACCTGAGCATTATGAAGGTCGCTTTTTGATATATTGGCTTAACTTTTGAGCAAACGCCGAATTGGCTCCGGACTGCTCAGGCGAAATAATTGGCTGATCATAATGCTTTAGCAAAGTCACCTGTCCTTGTGCAACGCCAAGGAGTAATTGCTCTTCGCCAACCTGCACCAACACGGCTCTCTCTTTTTGACCCAACGAAAGCGCGGCGACAACTTTTAATTGTCGATGCTGACCGGGAAGCACTGATACTTTTCTCAACAACCATGCCATCACCACTATGGTACCCAAGACCAGCCCTAACCCCATTAAAAGTTGCATGATTGATTCAAAGCTAAAAGGGTCAGGTCTTTGATATGCTGGGGCAGACGTTTCTGAACCCCAACCATAAGGGCTGATCAACAACACAAGTGGGAATAGATGCTTCATCACTATTTTAAACGCCAGATACGTTCCTGCGGGCTAATAACATCCGTTAAACGAATTCCATAATGATCATTAACAACCACAACTTCACCATGAGCTATGAGTGTTCCGTTAACCTTAACATCAAGAGGTTCACCCGCAACACGACTCAACTCAAGTACAGACCCTTGGCTCAATTGCAGTAAATTTCTAATAGCGATTTCTGTCCCCCCCACTTCCACAGTCAGCTTGACCGGAATATCTAAAATGACATCAAGCTTGGGGTCTTTAACGGGTGAGGACTCATCTTGAAGTTCTGATAGCTCAACCGACTTGGTTTCAGCCGCCTGCTCTTCGATCAAGTCAGTAGCCGCTTGAGCATCAGCAGAATCATCTCCTGTCTGCTCTTCCATGGCGGCAGCCCACTCATCTGCCAAAGCCTGCTGATCCACCTCTTTATTATCTTCGCTCACAAACGCTTTCTCCAGATCTGAAATTACTCATGATCATGCTGAATAGTTTCGACAATTTTAACGGCAAGATTACCACGGGAAGCACCCAGTTGGCAGGTATACATAGGCAAACCATTGGCACTGAGCGTCAAGTGATCGGGTATATCTAATGGAATGACATCACCTTCTTCAAATGCAACCACATCTCGCAACGTCATCTCACGCTCTGCGACTAACAAATCAAGTTGCAATTGCGCACTGACGATGTCTTTTCGCAAGGAGTGAAGCCAACGCTCATCCGCTTCACTTTCACTACTTTGAAAAGACGACATTAACTGATCACGAATCGGCTCTATCATGGAGTAAGGCAAGGTCACATGAAAATCACCACTACCACCTTCTAAGTCCACCTGAAAGGTGCTGACGATTACCACTTCACTCGGCCCTACCACGTTTGCCATAGCAGGGTTTAGCTCATGAGATAGTTGCTCAAAGTGAACATCAGCAACAGGCTTCCAAGCTTCATGCAGGTCACCAAATAACTGACTCACGGTTTTATGAACTAGACGGGTTTCTGTTGGCGTAAAGTCACGCCCCTCTATTTTGGCATGACGTCCATCTCCACCAAAATATTGGTCAACCAATTTAAACACTAACTTAGCATCTATAATAAACAAGCCTGTACCACGCCAAGGGTGTACTTTCATCAAGCTCATGCTGGTCGGTACATATAAGGTATGAATATAGTCACCATATTTCATCACCTGCACACCGCCCACTGTAACATCTGCTGTACGACGGAGTAAGTTAAACAGTGTTACACGAGCTTGGCGGGCGAAGCGCTCATTGACCATTTCCAGAGTCGGCATCCGTCCACGAACAATGCGCTCTTGACTGGCTAAGTCATAAGGACGAACACCGGTACCATCATCTTGCTCAGGTTCATCAGCAGTCTCTACGTCACCATCGTCAACACCGTGAAGCAGGGCATCTATTTCATCTTGCGACAGTAGGTCTTTAACTGACATGCTAGTGCTTCCTCACTGCATTACAAAATTGGTAAACAATACGATTTCAACACCTGGTTCGCCACCGCGATCCTGTAAGAGGCGATTCACCAGTTCCGTTGCGTCATTTTGAAGAGTTCTAATCCCTTCAACTTTTCGTAAAGCATTCGGGTCAGAGGTCGTAAAGAGAGTATTTAAACGAGCAACCACAAGAGGCATGTGCTGGTTGAGCAACTGCTCAACTTCGGGATCTCGAGTTTTCGCTTCTGCATAAATTTGCATAAAGTGGCGATTTCCGCCCGGGTTTTCTAACGAAGCCACAAACATGGGGCGACCTTCCAGTGTTCTGACTTTGACGTAAATCGCTTCACGCTGGGCCGATGAGACCGTTTCATCTGAGTCATCACCCCCCATCAGGAAGAAAAAAGCCGCACCACCACCTGCAATTAAAACGAGCACAACAGCGGCAATAATGATAATTAATTTTTTCTTACCACTTTTTGGTGCTTCTTCACCTTCTGGACGCTCATCAGTATCCGCCATACTTTACCCCTTACATCAGCAATGACCAATCCACTAAATATAACACAGCCATTGTACTTCTGGGGAATTGCTTTAGGCATAATAATCAATGATACCGACTTTTCTTAATGTGGACCTGTTCGCCGGCACCTCACCAAACTCCTCTTCGGCCGCAGTCGCATCTTCGTTCATTGAGTGTCTTGCTTGCGTCTGTTCTGAAGACTGCTCAGCGGATTGGTCAGAGACAGACGCATCTGCCAAATTCATTCCCTGCTCTGCAAACATTTCCCGTAGCCTTGGCAAGCTCTGTTCCAGCACCTCTCTTACAGAAGCATTAGGAGCATTAAAAGTGAGCGATACCTGATCACTACCATGCACCTGCACACGAATCCTTAAAGATCCTAACTCAGGAGGATCTAATCGAACCTCAGCCATACGTGGTCCTTGCTGCGCCATCATTACTGCACGTTCACCTAGTGCTCGACTCCAAGCAGGGTTAAGCATTTTTTGCATCAATGCATCCTGAGCATTATGCGCTTGAGCAACTGGAGACTGAGCAGGCGATGCTGGAGACTGCACCATTTTGATAGCATCATTCATGATTGAGGATGATGTTGCACTGGCCTCAAAACGACGTAATGACTCTTGATTCGATTCATCTACACGGCCTGATGAAACCGCTTGATTGAGCGCATCGGTCAAAACACGTCGATTAGGTTCCTGCATAGTATCAGATGCTATCAAACGTTCCGCAGGAGTCATTTCAGTCTGCACAGATGTTGCCATCAAGGGCACTGGAGGTATCACGCCTTTACGCGATTCCAGCTGCGCGTCCGACTGCTTTCCTGAAGGAATTGTTTGCACCGGTGCAACAAAAGGAGCAACTGTTTGACTGGCTGATGTTGTGTTTTGGGGTGCTATGGCGTCCGAAGAGCTTGCTCTGCTTTGCTCTGTCATGATACGTGCCAAGGCATCCTGCCTAAGCACCTCTTTTTCCGTTTGAGTTCGACTCTCATCACTGACAGCCTCACTCGCAATGCGCATTGCTATAGCTTCTGCAACACGACGCTCTTGGTCTTGATTATCGGCGTTTAAGCCCTCAACCCGATCCGTCGACGCGGCTTTGTTATTCAGTTTCTGTGCTTCTTTTTCTGCAAGCTTATTCGCTTTGGCAATAGCCAGCTCTTGCCAGAGTTGATCTAAACGCTCTTTCGCTTCACGCTGCGACAAAGCTTGCTGTAAAGCAAGCTCTTTGTCGGTTTTTTCAGCGTTAGACTCACGCACCTGCTGATCAAGATAGGCGATCACTAATGCTACTAGGTTTGCTTGAGCTTCTTGTTTTTGTTCAGTATCACCCACACTATCGCTTTTAATCAAAAGACCCGAGTCATTGGATGATTCGCGTTGCATCCAGTTGAATAGGGCTAGCAAAGCTTCATCAGTGATTTCCACTTCCTCAGACTTTGACTCATTTTCGATAGGATTAAGCTCAGGTACTGAAAGCTTAGCGCTCTCTTCTGCCGGATTGGCAAGCATATCTTTAATAGATGCCTTGATAGCAGTAATAGCGTCTTCTAAGTCCAGAACATCATCAGTATCCTGCTCATTTAGCATCTGCTGGAGCTGACTTAGCAACTTATCCGACACCTCAAGCGGCAATTTACTGCCTTCGTCAGACATTGTTTGCGCCATCGCTTGCCGCTCAAGGTTCTCTAATGAAGCATCACCCTGTAACGGCTGGGTTAAGCCCATCCATAATGAATAAAAATCATCAGAGACTGACATAGCCTCCTGATTTTCTAATGACAACATACCCTTAGCGCCAGTTGACGACGTCATTGACAGCAAACCACCCAAGAGTTGTAGTGTGGAGGTCGGGTTTGACATGATAAGCTCCTGAAATCCAAGTCCATCGGAAGCAATGCTTTCGTTGACTGGTAACAGCAAGATTTAGGCCAACATTATAATCCCATCCCATTGCGACGTTGCGAGCGCTCATCAATCGCTTGCTGTTCGCGTTTATCCATCACCTGTTGCTCTGTTATCTTTGCTTTGGTCGTGAGCTTATCTATCCCTTTATAACGCGCATAAACACTTTGCCAATATTGCTTCACCTGCTCTAGCTGTTGTCGGGCAACTTTAATGGTCTCGTGTTGTTGACGCATTGCTTCCTCTAATCGACCAATAAAAGCTTGATGTTGCCTGAGCTGATCCGTTGTTAGACCCTGTTGCCCTGCTTGCGTAAATTGTTGCTGATACTCCAACATGTAGTCTTGCAACTGAATCAACTGTGTTTCCGCGTGGCGTAAACGTTGCTGGCTATCTGCAAGGTATCGATCAGCGGTTTCCTTTTGACGTGATGCCAAATCTAAAACAACGCCTAATCTTTTGGATCGTGATTTATTCATCGACGATCACCTTGCGTTACTTGGCCCTTCATGCCTTGCTGTGCATTCTGTTGCTGTGTTGGCATACTCATTAGCATAATGAGCTCTTGTACTGAACGATCTTGATCAAACGCCTCTGACATACCTTGTTGAAGGTATGCCTGCAGTACGGGAAGCATTTCAATCGCTCGATCCGTTAAAGGATCACTACCACGCGCATAAGCGCCCACACTAATAAGATCAGCATTTTGCTGATAACGAGAATAGAGACGCTTAAACTCCAAAGCTTTAGCCAAGTGTTCTGGCGATGTTACTTGTGGCATAACACGACTGATCGAAGCCTCTATATCAATGGCAGGATAATGCCCTTGTTCTGCTAAGGTTCTTGAGAGCACTATATGGCCATCCAAAATAGCTCGCGCCGCATCAGCGATGGGATCTTGTTGATCATCACCTTCTGTCAATACGGTATAGAAAGCGGTAATAGAGCCCTCACTAGATTGTGCATTGCCTGCTCTTTCTACTAAACGGGGAAGACGTGCAAATACTGAGGGTGGATAGCCTTTCGTGGCGGGCGGTTCACCCACAGCGAGCGCAATCTCTCTTTGCGCTTGGGCATAGCGAGTCAGTGAGTCCATCAACAGAAGTACTCGCTTTCCTTGCGCTCGAAAATACTCAGCTATGCGTGTCGTCAATTCAGCCGCACGCAATCGCATCAAGGGCGAATCATCAGCTGGGGATGCAACGACAACGGATCGTGCCATTCCCTCGATACCCAAGCTTTGTTCAATAAATTCGCGTACTTCTCGACCACGCTCACCAATCAAACCCACCACCGTCACATCAGCCGCAGTATGACGTGTCATCATGCCTAGTAAAACAGACTTACCAACACCACTGCCCGCAAACAAGCCTAAACGCTGTCCTGCGCCGACAGTTAAAAGCCCATTGATGGATCTTATACCCACATCTAATGGTGCTTCGATCGGGTGTCGTGACAGAGGGTTAATGATCTCTCCTTGCAAGGATACATATTGCTCTGTTTCTAACGCACCCTTACCATCAATAGGCTGACCTATGCCATTGATCACACGCCCCAGCAGGCCAAAGCCGACAGGCACTTCACTCGCACCCCGCTGTGGCGTCACTCTCGCTCCAGGCTGAAGCCCATCAATACTATGTAACGGCATGAGATAGATTCGATCACCTGAAAAACCAACCACCTCTGCTTCAGCTTGTAATTCCGGGGTTACGTGAATAAGACAGTAGTCACCTAATGCGACTTTTACACCCACAGCTTCAAGTGTCAGCCCAATAAGTCGTGTAATATGTCCTGAAACTTTCGGGCAAGAAGGCGTAAAAATATTGGAATTAGATAGGTGAGGATATTTGCTAAACAGTGTCATGAGCACCTCACTCGTTGGGCTTTAGTGGGGGAGCTTCACCTAATTTAGCGTGCAACTGGTCTACAATTTGCTCAAATCGGGTCGCAATACGATTATCAATTTGCGTCGTATCTGAGGAGATCAGACAATCACCTTTTTGCAAGGTTTCATCCGCTACCCATGTCACACCTTTCTTAACTGGCATACCTTCTATTAGCGACAGCTCTTCAGGGTGGATATGAATTTCGTAACTCCCCACTACAGAAGGTAACTCGTCTAAGGCTGATAAAACCGCCGCTTTCAAAGGCTCAAGTCCAACGTTTAATTCAGTTAATACCACCGCTTCAGCAAACTGCTTGACCAAGTCGATAATGAGTCTTTCTAATTGTTGCTGTTGCTCTTCTACCGGGTTACTCAAGGATTGTGTGATACGATCAAGCAAGCGCAACTGGCGCTGGATTT
>SLCQ01000286.1 GCA_007125745.1 Nitrincola sp. | reverse complement strand
TGGCTCTGGCTCTGGCTCTGGCTCTGGCTCTGGCTCTGGCTCTGGCTCTGGCTCTGGCTCTGGCTCTGGCTCTGGCTCTGGCTCTGGCTCTGGCTCTGGCTCTGGCTCTGGCTCTGGCTCTACAGTAGGTTGCGCTGGAGATTCTGGGATGTCTACCTGAAGCGAAGCGTTTTCTTCTTCTTTGATATCTTTTTTGTCTGCACGCTTATTCTTTTCCGGTACAGGTTCTGCGTCCACCTCCGGATCCATAAGCAATGCTTCTAGGTACTCAAATACAACTTTCTTTTGATCAACCATCTGCTTGCACCTGCTTACGACGTTCCAACAAACCTCTTAATAATCGCGCATAAGCATGCACTCCTCGACTTCCAGAATCCAAAGAGGAAGGAACAAGCCCTTTAATGCTGGCATTTCTAAACTTAGTATCCACCGGAATAACAGCATTAGATACCTGGTCTGCATAGAGTTGGTGAAGCTCTCTCAAGCTGTTCACAGATGCCTGCGTTCTTCGATCATAAAAAGTAGGAATAATAGTATAGGAAAGCTTATTTTTTCGAGCACGGTTAACCATTTGAATAGTGCGCACCATACGCTCTAAGCCCTTAAGCGCTAGAAACTCAGTTTGCACAGGTACAAGAAGATGATCACAGGCAGCCAAAGCATTCACCATCAATACACCCAATACAGGTGGGCTATCGATTAAGACATAATCATAATCTTCACGAACAAAACGCAATGACTTCGCAACCTGTAACCCCAAACCTTCTTTACCTACTGCTTTGCGCTCTAAAGTTGCTAATGCAGTCGAGGCTGGTACGATATCAATACTCTCGTGACTGGTGTGTAAAATGAGAGAACGAAATCGCTGAGCCGAGACATCAGGATACTCAAACAGGTCATAAACGCTTTGTTCTATTTCATCAGGATCAAATCTAAAGTAACTTGTCAGGGATCCATGCGGATCTAAATCCACAATTAAAACTCGATAACCAACCTCAGCTAGCAAGCCTGCCAAGGAGACAACTGTTGTCGTCTTACCAACACCGCCTTTTTGATTTGCGACTGCCCACACCTGCATAGTTATTTTCCCGATTTAATACCAGCGTTAAGCGTACCTGCACTTTGCTAGCATATTGCCAATATCATCTAGATCCAAAACAGCATCTGCCAACCCTGCATTTACAACAGCCTGGGGCATGCCATAGATGGTGCAAGTATCCTTACTTTGCGCCCACAAAGCACCGCCCGCCTGCTTGAGCAACTTTGCACCATCACACCCATCTGCACCCATACCCGTCAGCATAACCGCCATCACTTTGGAGCCAAAAACTTTAGCAACCGAAGCATAAGTAACATCAACACTGGGCTTATATGTCATTCGGTCATCACCTGCCAATATTTTGACACGATCATGCTGTCTTGGATCAATCATCATCTGCATGCCACCAGGACACAAGAGTGCCAGCCCTGGCTCCAGCTTATCGCCATCCACCGCTTCTCGCACTTGTATACTGGATTGTTGGTTTAAACGCTCAGCAAACACTTTTGTAAAAGTTCCTGGCATATGTTGCACCAATAAAATTGGTAAAGAATAATTACCAGGAAGCGCTGTTAGCACTTTTTGAAGCGCCGCGGGCCCACCTGTGGAGGCACCGATCACCAAAATTTTTGCATCAGGAATTTTGATTCGTGATAGAGGCTGTGTTGCGTTACCAGAACGATCATCGGTTGAGCGAGAAGTAGATAATGAATCTCGTTTAACCTCTCGATGAACTGTACTGGGCTGAACTTTATTTGCAACGGGTTCAGACTTGAATACACGTGATTTTGTCGTTGCAGATGATGCTGGTTGACGGCTAAATGTCGGTACAGACCTATGTTGACGCGACTTTCCCAGTGCAACTACACGTTCAATAAACTGCTGTGTTAAGGCACTGGAACGATCCATCCAGGCACGAATATCTTTGGTCAAATAGTCTGCCGCACCAGCTTCCAAAGCTTCAAGTGTGACTCGAGCACCCTCGTGTGTGAGGGATGAAAGCATTAATACGTTCGTAGGTGCCTGACGCATGATTTGGCGCACAGCTTCTATACCATTCAGCTGCGGCATCTCAACATCCATGGTAATGAGATCAGGTTTGAGCGCAACCGCTTTTGTCACAGCATCGCGCCCATCTACGGCAACACCTACAATTTCAATCCGGGGATCACTACTTAAAGCTTCCTGAATTCTATTTCTAAAAAAGCTGGAATCATCAACAACAAGCACCCTAACAGCCATCTGATGGTTTTCCTTGGTCAGATCGCGCTACGCTCATGAGGCGTAACGCTTCAGCAGATTGGGAATATCGATAATTAATGCGATTCGACCATCACCCGTAATCGTGGCACCTGACAGCCCCTGCGTACCGTGCAGAATAGAACCTAACGGCTTAATTACCACCTCTTCTTGACCAACCAACTGGTCTACAACAAAACCAACTCGTGTTGTGCCTACTGAAACAATGACGACATGCCCTTGGTCTGGTAAGGGTTCATGCTCACAACCCTTAACCATCCAGCGCTTAAGATGAAATAACGGAAGGGCTTGATCACGAACAATGATCACCTGCTGACCATCAACAATATTGGTTTTGGTTAAATCAATATTATAGATTTCATTCACATTCACTAGAGGTAATGCAAATGCCTGACTTTCCAAAGTGACCATTAGTGTCGGCATAATGGCTAATGTTAAAGGTACTTGTATCGCAATTTGTGTTCCTTGACCCAGTATAGAGTCAATCGCCAAAGTACCATTTAACTGAGTGATTTTTGTTTTAACCACATCCATTCCAACGCCGCGACCAGATACATCCGATATTTCCGTTTTAGTTGAAAATCCAGCATGGAAAATAAGATTAAAGCACTCCTGATCCGTTAAACGAGCAGCTGACTCGGTATCCAACATGCCTCGCTCTACCGCTAACCGACGCAATTTTTCCGGATCCATACCGGCGCCATCATCGCGTATAATCAAAAGGATATGATCACCCTCTTGCTCTGCGGATAGCAATACACTACCTTCACGCGGCTTGCCATTTTTTTCACGCACATCAGGTGCTTCAATACCATGATCTACAGAATTTCGAACCAAGTGAATGAGCGGATCCGCTAATGCCTCAACAAGGTTTTTATCAAGATCTGTATCTTCACCGCGTAACTCTAAACGAATCTCTTTCTTTAAACTTCTTGATAAATCACGAATTAAACGAGGAAAACGACCAAATACTTTCTTGACTGGTTGCATCCGTGTTTTCATGACGGAAGTTTGCAAGTCCGCGGTCACCATATCCAGTGTCCCTAAGGCTTTGGACATCTCTTCATCTTCACGAGTGCCGCCAAGCCGGACTAGTCGGTTACGCACCAAAACAAGCTCGCCCACCATATTCATAATCTTGTCTAACAGCGCAGTGTCGACACGAACATTGCTTTCTTGGACAGCTTTTTGTTGTGCTGGCATTGTACCTCGTGCCGACGGCTCTGCAGTCGGGCTCTTACTTACCACAGGCGGCTCAACCGCTTTAGGTGGCTCAGTCGGCGCAACCTTAGCTGGAGGAGCGACTGACTCTAGTTTGGTTGCTTCGGGCTTTGCAGCTGTGTCTGCAGATCCTAGAGCTGCGAAAGCACCTTGACCTTTCGACTGCAAGTCATCTAACAAAGCTTCGAACTCGTCATCAGTGATTTCATCACTTGACACTTGTGCGGATTTTTCAGGATGATCCAAGGCACCTGGACCTTTACCGGCTCCATGCAACTCATCTAAAAGTGCATCAAACTCATCTTCTGTGATCAAGTCATCATCTGCTCTTTGACCCGCTTCCGAGGAGGCTAGGGTTTCTTTATTATCTGAAACCAAGTCTCCCAACAACTGATCAAATTCATCGTTTGGTGTATTGGGGTTTGGCTTGCTGGATTCAGCTACTGGTTCAGGAGCAGGAGCAGGAGCAGTTGCCGCTTCAGGCTCGTCAGCTTCAGCACCACCTTCTGTGATCACCACCAACCTTTGCATCAGGTCAGCAGGAGCAGGCTCTGGCTCTTGACCGCTTCGAACCTGTTCAAACATTAAGTTAACGGAGTCTAGCGCCTGCAATACAACATCCATTAAGTTAGCAGATACACTCAATTCACCATTTCGTAACAGGTCAAACAGATTTTCTGCTTTATGACAGCAGTCAACCATTGCGTCTAGCTGTAAAAAACCAGCACCACCTTTTACGGTATGAAAGCCACGGAAAATTGCGTTCAGTAGATCTCGATCTTCAGGTCGTTGTTCAAGCTCAACCAGTTGTTCTGAGAGCAATTCAAGTATCTCTCCAGCTTCTACAAGGAAATCTTCAAGAATTTCCTGATCTACATCCAAACTCATAGAGATCTCCTAATCAAAAACCTAGACTTGATAACAATTCATCAACATCATCCTGATTACCGACTGCGCTGGCTTCTTTCTTTTTCAGTTGAGGCCCTTGAGCGCGAATAGCATCATCTTTAGCCTCATCTCCTTCAGGTGCTTGCCCCATTTCGATACCCGTTAGACGCTCAACCTTAGCAGCCATATCCATCAGCTTAACCAACTGCGATTCAACCTGCGTCATCAGCGTAATAACTCTTCGAATCAGTTGCCCTGTAATATCTTGTACACTTTGAGAGACTAATATCTCTGTGAGTGTACTTCGTAACTCTTCTATCGTTTTCTCAGATTCATTTTTAACTGTACATGTACGATCATAAACACCATCAAGCGCTTTAAACTCACCTTCCAACTGCCCCACAAGAAGCAAGAGATCACGAAACCGCTCTGACTGACCATCCAATCGATCAACCAAGGTAAGTGATCGATCAACTCTATCCATCGTTTCATGTGAGTTCTTTTCAGTCAGTTCGATCACATAGCTGAGTCGCTCTGACGCATCGGTCATCGCCGTTTGAGCTGCAGACTCCTCTGAAAGAATTTTCTCATCAATATCAGAAGAGAAGGCCTTGATCGCTTCATGCAAACCACGCGTCAAATGGCCTACTTCATTGTAAAAGACTTGATGCCGAGCTTCTTGAAGGTCGTTAATGAGCTCCATTGCATGAGCCAGATTACCTTCTTCGATCGTCGTGACTAGCTCCCGAGCCATCTGGCCTAGTAAGTCTTCAAGACCATCGTACTCTAATGTTGCTATTTTCTTCTTCATGAGTCTGCTCTCTTTACGGCTATTGGCTAAGTGATGCGCTCAAATATTTTTTCGATTTTTTCTTTAAGCACCACAGCCGTAAAAGGCTTGATAACATAACCATTCACACCCGCCTGAGCGGCCGCAATAATCTGCTCTCGCTTGGCTTCTGCTGTCACCATTAATACGGGAATATGAGATAATTCAGGATCTGCACGCACGGTTTTAAGCAGATCGATACCTGTCATTCCAGGCATATTCCAGTCGGTAATTAGAAATTCGATACGTCCCTGTTTCAGAATGGGCAACGCAGTCTTGCCGTCATCAGCCTCCTCCACATTGGTAAAGCCCAAATCACGTAGCAGGTTTTTAATGATTCGTCTCATTGTAGAAAAGTCATCTACAACAAGAATCCTGATGTCTTTTTTCACAAGACACAGCCCCCCCGGCATGTTACTTAAAAATATTAGCCCTTAACCCTAATACTAGTCAGGCAAAGAGCGGATAACAAACAAAAATTTACTGCCAATCTTTTAAACGGCTTTTTAACCTCATCGCAGCTTGCGAGTGAATCTGGCTCACCCGAGACTCACTCACACCCAAAATACTACCAATTTCCTTCAAATTTAGCTCTTCATCATAATAAAGTGCCATCACTAGCTTCTCTCGTTCTGGTAATGAGCCGATGGCTACTGCAAGAGCACGCCTAAATGCATCACCTTGAATTAACTCATCAGGACTAGGGTCACTGCCTTCAAACTGCATGCCCGCTGAGTCATCATCTTCATGGCTAAGCTCATCAATGCTAAATAATCGACTATCTTGCGAATCTTGTAGCAGTGCATGATAGTCTGCCACAGATATTTGCAGTTCAGATGCTACCTCTGCATCTGATGCATCTCTTCCTGTTCGAAACTCCACCGCACGAATCGCCTCTGTGACACGCCGACCATTTCGATGAACCGATCGCGGCGTCCAATCCCCCCGACGCACTTCATCAATGATAGCGCCCCGAATACGAATACCCGCATAGGTATCAAAACTAGCACCTTTGCTAGGATCAAAGCGTTTAGCCGCTTCTAGCAAGCCAATCATTCCTGCTTGAATCAAGTCATCTAACACAACGTTGGATGGCAACCTTAGGAGAAGGTGTTGCGCAATCCTTTTCACTAAAGGTGTGTATTGCTCCAGCAATTCATGATTCGATTTAAATGTGAGCTGATTATACATACAGCTTCGCTTCCGCTATTCAATTATTGCCGTTTTACCAGTTGCTCTACAAAAAATTCTAAATGCCCTCTAGGGGTTTTAAGTACCGGCCAGTGATCTACTTTATTTGCTAACTGACGGTAAGCAACTGACGCTTTACTCTTGCCAAAAGCTTTTAAAACAGCTGTTTGCTTTTGAACTGCTTTACGAACTGACTCATCATAAGGGATTGATCCAACGTATTGAAGCGTTACATCCAAAAACCTATCCGTCACAGTCAATATCTTGTTGAACATATTGCGACCTTCATTTTCAGAGTGAACCATGTTAGCCAAAATTCTAAAGTGGGTCATTTTATGATCACGGTTAAGCATTTTAATTAAGGCGTAAGCATCTGTAATCGAAGTTGGCTCGTCACATACCACAACCAGCACCTCTTGCGCCGCCTTTACAAAACTAACGACTGCTTCGGATATCCCCGCTGCCGTATCAATGATCAGCACATCCATTTGATCGGCAATATCGTTGAAAGCATGAATTAATTCTGCATGCTGATGCTCACTTAAAGCTGTCATCGCCTGAGTACCGGAGGAAGCAGGCACAATAGACATATTATCATCGACCCTAACCAATACATCTGAAAGCGAACACCGCCCCTCCAATACATCGGCAATAGTTTGTTTGACTCTTAGGCCTAATAACACATCGACATTCGCCAGTCCCAGATCTGCATCCATTAAAACAACTTTACGCCCCATCTCACTTAGAGCGGCAGATAAATTGACCGACACATTTGTTTTACCAACTCCGCCTTTACCACCTGTGACAGCAATGACTTTTACTGGTTGAGTTTGCTTCATATAGTCAGCTCGCTATCCCGCTCGAAAGATCGGATTATCGCCATCAACATGATGATCACTCTTTTCCACAGCCTGCGCCGCAACGACTGCTCGACTGACCAAGTCTTGACGTTGAGCCACAATCAAGTCATCAGGTATTTTTTGACCATCCGTGATGTAAGCAACCGGTAAACGTTTTTCTACTGCCAGAGAGAGCGCATCTCCCAAGCTTCCGGATTCATCTAATTTTGTCAAAACACACGCATTTAGATCTAGCTCTTGATAGTTACTCCATGCTTTTTCAATTAACTGGCGCTGGCTTGAGCAGGAAAGCACTAATAACTTTTTAAGCCGTACAGACACCGAAGCCAGCATCTGTTTTTGTTGTACTCCCTCTGGATCGTTTGCATTCATGCCAGCCGTGTCGATAAGCACTAAACGCTTTCCTCGCAGTGACATTAATACTTCGTCCAAATTATGGTTTTCATCAACCACGCGCACCGGCACATCCAAAATTCGACCAAAGGTTTTTAATTGTTCATGAGCGGCTATTCTGAAACAGTCTGTGGTAACAAGTGCTAAACCGGAGCTACCATGTTGCAACACATATCGAGCAGCCAGCTTGCCAATAGTCGTTGTTTTTCCAACACCGGTAGCGCCCACAAACGCGATCATACCTCCTCTTGCCATATACTCCTCACCAACAACCGGCAGAGAATCAGCAAATCGAGAGAGGACATTTTTCCACGCATCCTCATCTGAAATCCCAGACTCCAAACTCGCGGTCAACTGCCTAACCAAACCTTGGCTTAAACCTAACTCAGACAGGCGGCTTTGAATCGGCGTTAATGAAACTGAAGTGGGTGCAGAAACGGGTGATTGAGACGCAAGAGGGAGGCGATTGGCTTGATTGAGTTGCATTTCCATCATTTGACGCAATTGATGAATCTCTTCCTGCATACTCTTAACCAGCTCGTCTGAGCCGGATGCCGATCGAGAAGTTGACGCTTCAACCTCCCAAAGATTATCGGGTATATACGGCTCTTTTACTTGCTCTTTGCGAGCCTGCTCTTCTTGACGTGTTTTTAAGGATTGTAGAATAAAGCGAAGATCTTCATCCTCTTCTGCATCAATTTGACGGTTTACGTCTTGACTAACTTCTGCTTGAGGTTGCTCTGCTTTACGACGCGCCTCTGCAATACGCATTTTTGCACGGCGTAATTCAGCCGTCAGTGCATCATCCTGTAAAGAGTGAGCTGACGATGGCCGCACTGCTTTCTGGTTTCGCTTCAGTTCAGCTTGAGCCATCTCGTAATCTTCTTCACGAGCAGCCACCACTTCTACACCACCAGCCACACGATGGTTAGAGATAATAACAGCATCAGCACCAATTTCTTCACGAACACGGCGCATTGCTTGACGCATATCTGGCGCAAAGATGCGTTTAACCTTCATATCCCTTCCTTATCTGAGCCATGTTGCCCGACGATATAAGTTGGAACCGTTTAAGCATTTCCACCTCCGACTGTCGCAACAATGGTTACACGCTTATTCTCAGGTACTTCTTGATACGATAAAACATGCACTTGATGCTGACCATAGCGCACAAATCGAGCCATTAACGGCCGAATAGGCGCTGCCACTAACAAGACTGAGGGCTTACCCATCATCTCTTGTTGCTGAGCGGCTTGACCTAATGATGTTTGCAGACGCTCAGCCATACCCGGCTCTAGTACGAGCGTTTCATCATTCGGTCCACCTTGTTGCATAGAACTTAAGAGCATTTGCTCTAGGCTGGGCTCTAAAGTAATGACGGGCAACTCCGACTCCGCACCATTAATACTTTGAACAATCAACCTAGATAAGGCCACCCTTACTGCTGCCGTTAAGGATAACGGGTCTTGCGTCCTATCAACCGCTTCAGCCAAGGCCTCAGCTATGGATCGAAAATCTTTAAGAGATACCTGTTCCATAAGTAAATTCTGTAATACTTTCAACAATACACTAATTGAGAGCTTCTTGGGCACCAACTCTTCAACTAATTTTGGTGACGACTTAGTCAGCATATCTAATAACTGCTGAACCTCTTCATGCCCTAACAGTGCGTGTGCATTGCTTTGCAATATTTGATTCAAATGCGTTGCGACAACAGTACTGGCATCAACCACAGTATAGCCCAGTGTTTGAGCGTGTTCTTTTTGCCCTCTTTCAATCCACACCGCATCCAAACCAAACGCAGGATCTTTAACCGACACACCTTTAAGCGTACCAAATACCTGCCCTGGATTAATCGCCAATTCTCGGTCTGGGTATACATCCCCCTCGCCACTGATAACACCCATCAGCGTAATGCGATAGGCACCCGGCATTAAATCCAGATTATCGCGTATATGTACAGAAGGAACTAAAAAACCCAAATCCTGTGAAAGCTTTTTACGAACACCCTTGATACGACCAAGTAACTGCCCCCCTTGCATCTTATCAACCATAGGAATTAATCGATAACCCACCTCTAGGCCAATCATATCGACAGGCATCACATCATCCCAGTCAAGGTCTCGGCGCTCCTCTGCAGGCTCAGCATCTTCTGGCTCTTCTTGCTCTTTTAACTGTTCTTGATTGAGTTGCTGCTGACGCCTAAAAATAAACCATCCTGACCCAGCCGCAGCCAAGGCCAATGACAAAAACGCTAAATGAGGCATGCCGGGGACGATACCCATTGAAGCAATCACAGCTGCCGCAACAAATAAAGCACGAGGAGACGCAAACATCTGGGTAAACACCTGACTTCCCATCTCCTCAGATGAGTTAGCACGCGTTACCATGACTGCCGCAGCAGTGGATAATAGTAAAGACGGAAGCTGTGCAACCAACCCATCTCCAATAGTGAGCAACGAGTAGTTTCTCATGGCTGTATCAAAGTCCAGCCCGTGCTGCACCATCCCGATACCCAAACCACCAAGCAGGTTGATTACCAGAATGAGAATACCAGCAACAGCATCGCCTCGAACAAACTTGGACGCACCGTCCATTGCCCCATAGAAATCAGCTTCCTGCGTCACCTCTTGACGTCTAACGCGAGCCTCATCTTGTGAGATTAACCCCGCATTCACATCAGCATCTATCGCCATCTGCTTACCTGGCATAGCATCCAATGTAAAGCGAGCACTCACTTCAGATATACGACCTGCACCTTTAGTGACTACTACAAAGTTGATGATGACT
>SLCQ01000186.1 GCA_007125745.1 Nitrincola sp. | reverse complement strand
CTTGGTCGCAGATTATACAGATCCCCAATACAGATCACAGCCACTAGATCAACTCAATTGCCTGGCGCTAACCAATTTATCTCTATCGCTGTCGCCGGACCGATTACAGCATGATCCAAATTAGGTGGCAGCATCAACCAACCGGGGGAGACCTGGAGGCGACCACTCATAATTTCGGCTCGAGTTTGTGGATAAAGTGGAAACTGAACTGGATCAGCATAGCCATCAGGCCAGATAGGCTCTAAGGTTTCCATATCGTATTTATCAGTGGCACCCAAGGTATGCAAAAGCTCATGAGCCGCAACGAGATTGTTGCGCCCAGCATGCTCTTCACCTGCATAACCATTCACTAACCCAATCAGTCCTTTTTGTAGGCCCAAAGAGTGTTGCATTGGGCCAGGGTTGTCGGGTGCGTAAAATCGAATAAAAATTCGGATAGCTCTAGATTCGCGCTGAGTATCATCATATTTCCAGACCCAATAACGCATTTTAATAGCCCAAAGGACGGCATCGACAATGCTGGGTTCGAGTGGAATATCAGGGGGAACGGCATGGATTTGTGTGGCTAAACGCAATTGTATCGGTCGATCTAAGCCTAGATGATAACGGCGTGCTTCGCGGTCAAAAAACTGCTCCATATCGTCAAAGTGAGCATCGGTTAATTGATCTACCCAAGCTTGAGTCACGGCGTCACCATCGGCATTGATGGGATAAATCCATGCCGTTATGGGTGTTTCCCACGTCTCGTCTCGGGTCTGTGAAAACCAGAGATTCAACAACAGCATCACCACTGCAATCGTCAGCAGCAGTGTTCGTAGCAAGCTGAAAACTTCTCGTCGTGTCACCGCATACCCTCATCAAGTGACGGGTTTACAAAAACAAACCAGCTACAACAAGATAGCGCAATAACTTTCCGATGGCGATGGTTATAACGCTTAAACTAAAACGCACTCCCAGCCAGCCGGCCACAAAACATAGAGGGTCACCAATGATCGGTAACCACGCCATGATTAAAGCAAAGGGACCATATTTTTCGATCCAGCGCTGTGCTCGCTTGTGTTGAGGCTTCTCCAGTGCTTTTAATGGATACTTGAGCCTTAACAGGACACCCATGCCAAATGTCACCAGGCTTCCTAAGACATTACCAACCGTCGCACTCAACACCAGCGAGATCACCGGATATTCACCTTGATGAACCATCCACGCTAACAAAGCTTCCGAGCCACCTGGCAGTAGAGTTGCAGAAATGAAGGCACTGACAAAGAGTGCGACTAAACTAACTTCCACGGTGCGCTTCCATTTAAGCAGGACTCACCCAGTGACCGGGTGCTGTGCGATGCTCTTCAATCAGATCCAAAAAGGCATCACCGTACAGGTCAAACTTGCGCTCACCTACCCCACTCAAGCTTCGCATCTGCTGTTCGGTTTGAGGACGGTAAATCACCATTTCCATTAAGGTCGCATCGTGGAAAATAACATAAGGCGGCACATCCTGTTCTTGAGCCAGTCGCTTACGCAGGGCACGCAGATCTTCCCATAGACGCTCCTCCGCAGGGTCCAAACGTCGCATGGCGGGATTAGTGCGATCACGTCGTCCTGCTGATCGGAAGTCGGTTTTACCCTTGCCTGACGGCACTCGCGGATCTTTGCGTAGCTGAATGGTTTCTTCGCCACGCAGTAGTCCACGGCAGGTATCATTTAAAAGTAATACCCCATGACCTTCCGCATCAACGCGCAAATAACCTCTAGCCACTAATTGTCGAAACACCGAGCGCCACTGATTTTTATCCAGCTCTTTACCGATACCAAAGGTACTGAGTTTTTGGTGCTGATTCTGAAATACTTTTTCAGTAGACTGACCGAGTAGAATATCCACCACATGATTAACGCCAAAGCGCTGACCACTTCGATACACGGCTGATAGTGCTTTGCGTGCGGCATCGGTACCATCCCAGACAGGTACAGGTTCAAGACAGGTATCGCAGTTTCCACAAGGTGGATGCTCCGGCTCACCAAAGTAGCTGAGTAACACCTGACGGCGACAACTGGTGATTTCACACAAACCCAGCATCGCTTCCAGTTTTTGTCGTTCCACCTGCTTGTAACGATCTTCTGCTTGAGAGCTTTCCAGCATCTGACGCAGAAAGAGCACATCTTGCAAGCCATACACCATCCAAGCATCGGCCGGTAAACCATCACGCCCTGCCCGACCCGTTTCTTGATAGTAGGCTTCAATAGAACGAGGCAAGTCTAAGTGAGCCACAAAACGCACGTTGGGCTTATCGATACCCATACCGAACGCGATAGTGGCGACCATGATGATCGGCTCTTCGGTTAGAAAGCGGTGTTGATGATGCTGACGCAGTTCAGCCGATAACCCCGCATGGTAGGGCAAGGCATTAAAGCCTTTGTCACATAACCAGGCGGCGGTTTCTTCCACCCGCTTACGTGACAGGCAGTATACGACCCCCACATCCTGCTCATGTTCGGTTCGAATAAAACGAAGTAGCTGATCTCGTGCTTTCTCTTTTTGCCCAATGCGATAGCGAATATTCGGGCGATCAAAGCCTTGAATAAAACGCTTGGCATTGGTCAGGGCTAAGCGTTGTACGATCTCATCCCGTGTTCTTGCATCTGCGGTTGCCGTTAGCGCAACTCTGGGCACACCGGGAAAAAGCCTAGCCAGTTGATCCAACTGCATATATTCGGGACGAAAAT
>SLCQ01000141.1 GCA_007125745.1 Nitrincola sp. | reverse complement strand
TGCAGAAACACATCACAACTTAAGTGTTTTGAGTCAACACCGCATAGCAGACGACCCACATCATAGCCATCAGTCGTTATTTTCAAGGATCGTTCATAACCGATGATCATATCCTTAAGATCATGCAGTAATTCTAAAAAATGGTCCTCAACCTGTCTCAATGTATCTATCCTTTACTCATTAATCATCGCGTGTAAAACTCATCCGTTTACGATGCTTGGCGGTCATGTCATTCATAAACTTGCGCAAAGTGAAGGCTTTTTTCTGTGCTCGGTGTTGTGCATATCGAATCAACAGAGTCGCAAGTTGGCTAGGTTTGTGATTGGGTAATAGTTTTTTGCAGAAAAACAAAATAGATTTCGGTAGGTTTCTTTGGAGTAATTGATCGTCCCAGGCAGCGAAAGGATAAACCTCTCCTGGATTACCCTGCCTACCTGCCCGACCGAACAGCTGCCAATCGACTCGAGCAGACTCATGAGGCTCAAACATAATGACTCGCAACCCCCCTTTGCCCTTAATCTCCTCCGACAATTTAATATCGGTTCCCCTTCCCGCCATATTGGTGGCAATGGTGACTCTGTCAGCTTCTCCGGCATGCTTGATGATATCAGCTTCCTGTGCAAGCTTTTTAGCATTGAGCAACTGATAGGGTATGCCTGCTGTCTGGAAGGCTTCTGCGAGTAGCTCGCTGTCATCAATCTTGCGAGTCCCTATCAGTACCGGTATTGAAAAATTAGAGAGGTATTTAACTTTTTCCAATAAATGTTTAATTTTTAACTCTTTATTGGAATACATTTGAAAGGTATCAATGCGAAGTTGCGACGCTAGTCTGGAGGGAACCCGAAGTGTCAACGTTCGATAATTATAGTAAAGCTCATAGTCAATCGTTTGTAAGGTACCACTGGCACCGGTTAAACGAGTGTAACATTTGAAGAAGTTTTGGAAGCTCATCCGTGCGAGTGTTTTATTTGGGTGCGTTAAGGGTACATTGGCTCTGGCTTCAACCGCTTGATGTAATCCATAGCTCCAAGATCGCCCAGGCATCGGTCTTCCGGTACCTTCATCGACAATAACGATTTCATCGTCTAATACGACATAGTGTTGATCAACCAGGAAATAATCTCTGGCCAAAATGGCTTGTTTCAACAGGTCTTCACGCCAGGCCTTACCTCGCCAAACGCTTGGCAGTCGATCACTTTTATCCGCAATGAGTTGCTCGCCCTCAGGCGTCAAGGTCACGTCACGATGTACGTGATCCAGACGATAATGCTGTGGAGACAAGAGTAAGTCTGCAATCTGACGAGCCGCTTGAATCGCTTCGTGCAACACTTCATTCTGATCCTTACCTGAAATGATCATCGGGGTGATGGCTTCATCAATCAGAATATTATCAGCTTCATCCACTATCGCTGTATGAACACCGCGCATTAACAAGCTGGAAGCCTGTTTTTGCTGTAAAGACTTTACGGTTAACGACATCGGATCAAGAGGCCCGTCGAAAGCGATCTGGTCGGTTAGATAATCAGCAAGTAATTGTTTAGCGGTAGTGTAGACGATATCCGCCTGATAGGACTCACGCTTTTCATCTTGAGACATACGCTGCAACACGGTACTAACCTGAACACCACAACGTTCATAGAGCGCTCGCAATTCATCAGCGTCACGTTCGGCCAGATAATCATTGGCCGTAATGATATGGCATGGATGACGCGACCAGCCCAGCATGATACCCAGTAACGCGATGGTCAGGGTTTTTCCCTCTCCTGGCGCCAGTTGCACCAAATATCCATCATACATTGCTAAGACAGATAGGAGTTGAACACGATAGGGTTCCATGCCCAGTGTTCGTTTTGAGATCTCGCGCAGGTAGGCAAGTAGATATAAAACACTTTCACGATCTGACGATAACTTATCCAGCTTGGCCTTGGTTTTAAAACAATCCAATCCAATACTCAGATCATTGTCAGATTTAGCACCCAGTGAAGATTGCAAGCTGATCACCCGCTCAGCTTCCTCCATGTAATGATGAATCAAGTGTTTTTCTTGCAAGCGATGACGAAGAAGACGAGCCTGTACTGTTATCCAGTAAGGACTGTCGGGTATGGTTCTTAAAGGACTGAGTTTAAATGTATCAAGTAACATTAAATGTGATATCGTGATTGCAACAACTGCCGTAAACGCAGCACTCCTTGCTGGAACAAAGGCATGGGTTGTTGAACGATTCTGACATACCCCAAAGCCCCATCAAACAAAAATGCAGAATCGTGCGTTGACAAGAGTATCTGTAATTCAAAAAAAGGTTCATCTGCCATCATACGACCTTGATTATCGATATTGGCCATAATATGTCCTCCTGAGGGAATACCCAAAGCGGCGGTCGGGAGTTCATGCTTCTGATAAGGAATAAACTGTGTCTGTGTCGATATGAATGAATCAGAAAACTGCCCTCTTAATCTGACCTCGGCAAGTTCTACTTGATTTGAAAAAAGACTAGCTGCCTTTTCTTGAGGCACAACCACAATAAAATGAATATCACCTTCGCTAAGCAACGTTCCTAAACGCTGGTTTCGAGCAATATGCGATCCTAGGCGATCCTGTCTGACATCACTGATCCAGATCCCGTCATGTTGAGCCCGAATGGTCAGCCTATCCAGACGTTCGGCCAGATCATCCAGTCGCTGCATCAAAAAAGCTTCACGCTCAGCGAGCGATACTCTATCCAAAGGCTGACCTTCTGCTGCCTGTCGAATCATCCAACGCGTCTCAATCAACTGATAGCCGGTTAAATCATACTCGAGTTCAAGGTCAGGGTGGCTGAACCGCATCAATACCTGTCCATTGCTGACCTCATCACCACTGCGCACTAATAACTCTGACAGTGTCCCTCCCGATTCAGCAAAGATAGCCGAGCGCTGATCAGATTGAATAACACCAGGCGCTTTGATTGCATAAGGCATGGGTAACTGAGTCAACAACAGTACAGTACCTGCTAGGCTGCCTAGGGTAATCCAGATCGCTCGGGAGCGGTTTTTTCTAAGCTCTGGACTGGCATACAAGTATTTGATCAATTTCACTGAAGGACCCACTATCCACATGTAGGACATGGCGATCAGCATCAATGCGCCTAATAACAATGAGATGTCGGCCATGTAGAGCATGATCACCGTCATCACAAACAGACGATAGAAGAAACTCAAGATACCATAGCCGTAAAACCAGTGACGTTCGTAACGGTTTTGCGCCGGTGGTTCTGCATCTTTCACACCGAGCAACACCACCTTGCCAAGGTAAAACCACTGTTGTATCGCTTTTTGATAAAGATTGGGTAAGCCCGTCACGTCCGACAAGATGTAGTAAGAATCAAACTTCAATAACGGATTACCATTGAATGCAATGCTGGAAATCGATCCAATAATCATCAGGTTAAATGCCAAACTGTTTACAAACCCAGGCGCTGTTTGACTCCAGATAATGGCGGCAATCGCGGCAAAGAACAGTTCCACATACATACCGGCAGCGCCAACAAAGGCACGCTGCCATTTGCTGCGCATTGACCAACTCGAACTGGCATCAATATAAGGCAGCGGCGTGAGTGCGATAAACATCACCCCCATATTATGCACATTACCACCGTATTTCCGACATACGATCGCATGTCCCATTTCATGGAACATTTTCAGTACGAACATACTGATATAAAGCCAGATTAAATTATCAAAAGATAAAATACCCTGAACCTGTTGAGTTAAGGCGGGGAAATTATCAATCGCGGCTTTAGCACCTAAAAAGAAACAGATTAACCAGACGGCGAATGAAAGACTTGAAAAAAAATAAGACATCCAATGAATATTTTTTTTCAAAAAACTATTGGGATTCCAAACAGGGATTCGGAAATACAGGAACGCCAACAGATGGGTTAGTTTTTCTCGTCTTTGTTGCTTTTTAAAGCGTTCAAATATAAATTCGTTTCGCGCATTGGAACGATAAAACAACAGGTTCATCTCATGTAATTTAGACAGTAATCCGATGATTTCATCCTGACTAGGAGCTTGTTCCGGATAAGCCCTCAGAAAGTTTGTCCAGACATCTTCTACGGTTTTATCGGGATGTAATCGTGCTATAAATTGATAGGCGATTTCATGAACACGATAGTATTTTTCAGAACAGCTATCGAGCAGCACGTACCACTCCTGATCACGATACAGCTGCTTGTGTACTCGAATCGTCGGCAGCAAACCGACTTTTAGTTGTGACACTTGATACCACGAATCACTGAATCGAGAACTCATGTTACCACCACAAGGCTAAGCGGATTCGATTAACGGCTTTATGCGAAAAAACCCACAAGTAAGATCGAGGCTCTACATCGATCTTCGCAACACCGGTCATACCCGGACGCCACCAGTCCATGGTATCTTCCTGCAATTGAGCAATCACGCTAAACTCCGCACCCGATTGAGACACCTCTGCCATCGGTATGACATGTGTCACTCTTACGGGTATACGACGATCGGGCTCGCTCACTAAGGAAAAGTGTCCCTGACTCCCCTGATCAATAAAATGTATATCCTCGTGGGATACACGTATAGAAACATATAAATCACTAATTTCAGCAATGCGCATCAGCGGCTGTCCAGCCGTAACTGGCGCTGAAATTAACTCTCTTCGTTCTCCCTCTACAACGATGCCATCAAATGGGGCAAATAACTGGGCACTGTCGAGTTGAAAGTTAATGCGCTCGATTCGAGCGTTGACCTGTTTTGCTCGAGCATTGGCAATTTCGAGATCGATACTGGAAAATTCAGCACGCGCCCGAGCAGCTTCCGCCAAGTTCCGTTGTAACTCTGCTTGAAGTTCAGCCAACTGAAGCATCAACTCTTGAGTATCCAGCGATAACATCAGATCATTTTCATAAACGCTATCACCACTGGAAAACAACACCTGCGAAATAAAGCCATCGAATGGCGCCGATAATACCCGCGTATTATCGGTCACAAACTGCCCCTTTCCTTCAACACGATGCATGGTGGTAAACACCAGTGAGGCAATCAATAGCAAGCTCACCGCCAGGGTTAACCCTTTCACCAATAGATTATCCGGCCCAAAGAGTTTAGCCAATGATCGACTGCTATAATCTCTAATGCGAACTCCAAGACTCGCATCAGCGATATAGAGGGTTTGCAGTTTTGGCAGGGCGGTTTGAGTGACAAAATGAATCGCTTCACAGCTTTGTTTATTTGCCGGTTCCGCGAAGCTAATCAGTGTGATTACCAGACGTGTTTCCCCCTTTTCATCTTTCAGGGGAAAGGTAAAAATCGACTCACTGGCTAAATGCACCTGTAACTGCTTATGGGCCAACGTGATCAAATCTGTGTAATGCGCCTGCGTATCTTTATTGAACAGGATATCCGTGTACTGGTCTGCCGCTTCTTCTAAGACCGCTTCAAACAGCCGCACTGTATCCGTCTTTTTTTCAAAACGTTCGTAATGACTAATCGCTTTGACGCGAACATAACTTCCTTCGCGCCAACCTAACACCACCTGATCTATCTGCTGGCTGTGGCTCACAATACCATTCACAATGGCATAACAGGCTGTCAGGAAATGTTCTGACTGATAGACATCATTCAACAAATCCAGTAGGTGCAAGACCTCAGAGGTATGATCAGACGGCGTTTCGTGTACAGCACTCGGATGAGGTAACGCTACCTTTCCAAAATCGAGCAGTAATTGAGCACGCAGCAGAATATCTTGAAGACGCGCATGTGAATCATCAGGCACTATCAACAAAAGGTAAAATGCGGGTTGCGCTAAGCCAGGCAGTAATGCCATCCCTTTAGGTATCGGCGCCATCGGATTTGCCGGACGTGTTGCGTAGCCTTTATCCTTCGCACGGCTCAGAAAAACCGCAAACTCTGCAGACTGCAGAAAGGCAACTAGAGATTCACCAAGATGTTCATCTGATGAGGCTTTCATCAATACTTGCTGATGTTGATCCAACTGAATCACACTGCAACTATCCACTTTACAAATTTGTGCTACCAGCGTGGCATAGCGCAGCCAATCCTGATGGGTGACTTCAGTTTGTGAAGCCACCTTTTCACGTAAATGATGCAAATGCAGCAGTGATTCACGAAATGCATTAGTCTGTGCCATCGCGCTAGACCTTAGAGTTTTACGTCGGCTTTTAGACCCGGACGTAAACGATTGTCTGGATTTTCAAACGATACTTTCACCTCAACAAGTCCACTGGCAGGATCTGCAACGGGTGATATAAAAGAAATTCTTCCGTCAAAGGGTTTACCTTCAACGGTAAATTGAACCGCTTGATCCACTGCTAGATGTATTGCTTTTTGATCATCAACCTGAATACGAATGTAATTCGTTGCGGTGTCAACTAACTCAACCACCGGTTCTCCGAATTGGGCCCACTCGCCCTTTTTAGGTAAAATTTGGGTAATATAGCCAGCATCAGGAGCTTTCAAATTGCGTTGTTCAAGTCTGGCCTGGGCAATTTGTAAATCAAACTGTGCACGGATATGCTCTACTTCCAGAGTGGCGATTTCTCCTTCTAATGCGCTCAATCCCATGCGAAGGCTGTTTAACTCATCTAAACTTACAGAACCGGTAGATTCATAAAGACCTCTGACCGATTGAACCTGTTGACGTTGCAGATTTAGACGACGACGAGTTGAATCCAGAAGACGTTTATCTTCAACGAGTGCTTTCAAACGTTCTATCTCTAAGGCTTCAATTGACTGATCTAATACCACCAGCACATCACCTTGGTTAACAAAATCACCTTCTACAACCAATACGTCAGACACAATTCCACTGGTCGCAAAAGAGAGTAAAAAGCGTTGATTTGGGTAAATCACACCCACAAAGTTGATTTCAGGGAGCTCTAGACTATAGCCTGTAAAGTCGATGCGCTCTGGTGCTTCTTGTGCCAACACTTGAGAGCAAAAGAACAGATTAAGAAAGCACAGCGCGGTAACACTTTTCATCCACATCAAATATCGACATCCACATCAAACTGGATATTCATTTCATCAAGTAAGCTTCCATCCGATAATTGTAATGAAACCTTGGCCATTTCAAAACGGATTTGAGCATCGATAAGTCTGACGACAGCCATATTGTACTTATCTTCCCTATCAATAAGATCCATTAACCGGGACTGACCCCGATCAAAACGTTCGCGTTCAACATTTAACAGTTCGCGTAAAATCTGTACATTTTCTGCGTAACGTTGCATTTCTTGATGCGCTTGAGAAACTTGCTGTAAGCGTGTGTTCAGCTGATTAGACAACTCCACTTTGACAGCATCCGCTTGAAGATAATTTTGCGAGATACGTGTCAAAGCAATCTCTTGTCGGGCACGAGCACTTTGGTTCCCACCGATCGGCATGGAAAATTCCAGTGCCATATTCCAATTGGGGAAATCATCATCAAAGGAGTCATTAAAGGGTCCACCAAAACTTTTGGTTTGATAGCGACGCCCGGTTTGACCGTAACCCATCACCAAATCAAGACGAGGTTTCAATTCATCCTGTGCCATCATTAAACTCTTTTGGCCTATGGCGATACGTTGCTGCGCAATAGCATAATTGGGCCAAGTGATTAAAACCGATTGGAAATAATCATCAAATGATGAGGGCAATTCCCATCTACGAGTATCAGGCTCGCTCTGTGTTTCAAAGCGCAGCTGCTGCTCAGTCGAAGGGATATTGAGCAAACTTTTAATCGCATTAGTCACTTGAGTGTAACCCTGCTGTATTGCAAGACTCTCCGCCTCTCGCAATACCACCATCGATTTAGCTTCGGATAATGCCGTTCTGGGCATGCGCCCAGCGTTGACCATGCGCTCGGTATCAGCAAAAATTTCATGGGCGTTTTCTAATGACTGCGTATTTAAATTAATAATTTGTTCTTCACGGTACAAACGCCAATATAAGCTGAGGGCATCATAGGTTTTACTTAAAAGTTGTTGTCGAATTTCTTGTTCTGCAACGGTAATTTGATTTTCAGCCTGCGCAATACGTCCTTCAACTTGAGCCGCACCGAAGCCGCGCAATAGGGGTTGTCGAATGGAAAAGTTAAGTGCACCGGTTGCGTCTTGAAAACCTTCCGGATCGTTACTGGTCGTCATATTGTTGCTGTTTCGACGCCCTTCATAGTCGACTGTAATCTCTGCACCAGAACGTACCAGCTTTCTGACACCTAATTCAAAGCCTGATGATCTATCGATAATTCTGGGGATGCTTGGGATGGATTCATCACCACCAAAGGTTGGGTTTGAGTTTTTTGTTTGGCGATCACTCGCTCTTAAAGTGGCAAAAAATTCAGCCTCATAAGCACCTTGATCATTTAATAACTGTTGCTGTGCAATTTCCCTTTGCGCTTGAGTAATCAAGACATCAGGATTGCGTAGCATGACCAAATGAGCAAAGTCTTGTTTATGTAAAGTGACAAGACTTTTATTAAATTGGTCCGGTAATTCTGCAGGCTTAAAACCTGTTTGAGTAGAATTTAAAGAGTCAGCCAAGACAAGATTATTCAGGCTAAAACCAGAAATGGCCACCCCTAAGCAAACCAAAGCAAAGTGCTTTGAAAGAGGTTTTAACTGCCAAATATGCATGGATATCTCCAACCGGAACCAATAATTGACCACGTTCTAATTAATGAACATTTTCTTCTTTTTTACCTTCCACATCGTCTGACTCACTGGGAGTCAATCCGGCTTGTCCATCCTTCAGCATTGCCAGACGTTCTAGCTGACTTAAAGAAGTGAGATGCGCGAAAATAGGAGCTAAATAACGCTTTTCACGAATCTCTAAGAACTTCTTATCGGACAGATTATTCAAACGCTCTTCATTGACCACATAGCATCCTGTTACATTACGGATTTGACCGTGGTAACGAACACGCATATTTAGTGGTGTAAACAAATTATTCTCAGCTAGGAAATGACTAAAGGTTTTAGTGAACATCTCCATTTGATGCATTTCACCCAGATACTTTTTCACATTCTCAACGACTTCCGTTGGCTCACCAGCGCTATTAAACAGCTCTTTACCCTCGTCTTTACTCACCACTTCAGCATCTTCATCGATACACACTGTAAATTGCTCAGACTGCTCACTATTTCGTGCCAAAGCAAAAGGATAGCGACGAATAATGGCAGGTACATAGGACGCCTTCCAGCTTCCATCATCAGCAATAAACAGGTTTTCACCCGCTTCAAGCCCAAGCATAGCTACTGGCTTGAATTCATCTTGTTCTTTGTCTTCTAAAAAAACGATCGGATAAACGGAAGCCGCTCTTGCGAACTCTTGCACCATCATCGATGCAATATGGAAAGGTTTTGCAAAGCTAAAACTGTTGATAGGCAACACTTTCGTTCCTGCATGAGCATCTTTATTTAGTGGTACAAGTTTCTTGAACATGAAATTTCCTCAAATCTAATAAGTATCAATGGGTCTATATGCTGTCTTAAACATCTCATCAAACATATAAAACCGATCGAAATGCATAGTAACGTAACCAAATTGAACTGTGTATAGACGAAAAATGAATGAGATATGAACAGAACTCTCCATCAACGCTGTTCATACCCCAGATCAAAACTCAAACTCCTCTTCTTCATAGAAGTCATAGATAAAGAAATCATTTAACTGATCTCCCGAACTCCAGAACTGGAAGTCACCATAGTGATTAACCACGTTGCTGCTCACGAAGGGTAGATTTAGATTAAAACTGGGCGATATTGACTGTTTCAATCTTTGAATAAATTGTTGGTCAATATTCACACTAAACATTGAGTGACTATTTACAGAGGCGCTGGAAAACTCATCCATAAAGCTACCTCGATTCAGAGTATTTAATGAATCGGGCAACTGACTCTGTGAAGACATTTGTCGCAAACTGGATCTCAACTCATCCATGCTGCGACTACTTTGAAGTTGAATAGCCGGTTCAGCCACAACCACAGGAGGAGGCGTCAATGACATGCCAAACCTAAAGAATTCAAAAATACTTAAGTTCATATCAATCAATCTAAAGCTGGAAACATCCGCTTGGTTATCCATCGACATCAAATAAACATTTTGGTCTAGCCCCTGAATCCCATAAAGATATGTGTGCCCTGTTGCATTATCAATAACATTATAAATCAGACCTTTATCTTCAACTCCGTGGATTTTATTCGCGCTCACTTTAAGTAATTCTGGTCGATAATTACTCAATTGAGGGGTAATCCTTTCCAGTGGACTTTCAATCACATAAGCAGCGGGTGCCGCTACAAAGTTAAGGGTATTTGCAAAAATATTGGTTCTATCACTTGAGTATACACTCGCCAATGGGTGGACACCCGCATTGATCCAAACATTGCCTGAGGTCCTTAACTCGGCCAAGACCAGGGTGTCAGCGGTAGAGGTTAAGCGAATATCAGCGCGATTTGATAGAATCGCACCTGA
>SLCQ01000059.1 GCA_007125745.1 Nitrincola sp. | reverse complement strand
GGTGCTTGAAGGGCGCCATCTCCAGAGTCGGTGTCTGTATGAGAGTTGTTTGAATTCATAAATAGACAACGTATAAGAATATTTAATCGAATAGTAATCTTTTTTATACCTTGGTCGCAAGTTGATAGGTGTTTTGTTTGTGGAAGTTATTTAACCTGGTGTTGTTCCGTTGATACGTTTGTTCTGTTGATATGATAGTTAAATGACACGCTTGTCACCATCCATGGTCGCTCGGCTGACGACGTTCATGTCGTCAGACGGTCATTTATCTACCATATCAACAGATCTCTGTCGGCTAGATTAGATCTTCCAGTAAAAACCATGATGTAAAGATGATTGGAAATGGAGGGGTGTGATATTCTAAGCACTAAAATTTTTGCGGGGTGTTGTTGTGGAATTAGGGCGTATTAATCAGCTGACGGTGAAGCGTGTTGTTGAGCAGGGGGCTTATTTAGAGGCGATTAATTCTGACACAGTACTATTACCCTCGTATGAATTGCCTGAAGGGATTACAGTCGGTGATCAGATATCGGGTTTCGTTTACCTTGATAGTGACGACTTGCCGGTAGCAACCTTGAAAAAACCGCGTATTCAATGTGGAGAGTTTGCTCAGTTAAGGGTTGCTGACACCAACAATGTAGGAGCGTTTTTAGATTGGGGTCTGCCCAAGCAACTCTTTATGCCCTTTGCCGAGCAACCACAGCGCGTTGAGATAGGCCAGCAAGTCATTGTGGCGCTTTATATTGATAACTCAGGTCGTTTAGCCGCCTCGGCAAGGTTGGAACGACATTTAGATAAAACCGAAGCAGATTACCGTTCAGGTGATTCGGTCAGTTTGATGATCTGGCGTCGCACTGAGTTAGGCTATTTGACCATTATCAATCATCAGCATGTGGGCTTGTTGCATCAACAAGATCTTTTCAAACCTGTACGGGCTGGATTGATGCTTCCCGGTTACATCAAACAGGTGCGAGAAGAGGACGGTAAAATTGATGTCATGCTGGATAAGCCTGGTTATGGCAAGGTCGAACCGCTGGCGCAACAAATTATTGATTATCTGAATCTGAAGGGCGGCTCTTGTCCGTTGAACGATAAAAGTTCACCTGATGAGATCAAAGCGCTATTTGGGGTCAGTAAAAAAGCCTTCAAAATGGCGATAGGTAATTTGCTTAAACAAGGCATTATCGATATTGAAGCGCAGGGGATTAGGTTGCGCTAAACGTCTGAACTTTTAGTATTTAGTTACCGACTGTGAGTCTTTCCAGTCGGTAACCTTCACCCGCCACGGTCACAATAGGGCAGTCCATGTCAATCAGCATAAATTTCTTTCTTAGTCGATAAACCAGTGTTGTGATTGATTCTTGTGAGTTGATGTTGCAAGTTTGTGATAGATGTTGGAGAAGATTTTTTCGTGTAACGATAGCCCCATCTCCCTGAATGAGCGTACCTAGCAATTCAAATTCTCCTCGGGTTAGATCGATTGGATCATAACCATTTCTTTTCATGGCACGCGTATTTTTGTCTAAGCATAAATCAAATATTGTCAGTGTGAGGGTATCATCGACGAGGGTATCATCAGTTTGATTTGATGAAAGCCCCGACCTGAGCAGCGCGTTTCTGATTTTTAATTCAAGCTCTTTAATGCTAAAAGGTTTTGTTATGAAATCATCTGCGCCTAACTCAAATGCTTTAATTCGGCTCTGTTGATCCGTTCTGCCAGAGATGACATAAACTAGGGTTTGATTAGATTCTCTGAGCTGTTGAAGTACTTCTAAACCATCAGCATCTGGGAGGTTTAGGTCGAGCATGACTAAATCATAGTTAAGACGCTGGATTGACTGTGCAAAAATAACGGCGTTATGACATACATCAACATGATAATTGAGCATGGATAAGTAATCCTTTACTACAGAACAAAGACATTCATCGTCTTCAAGTATCAGGATTCTATATTGACTCAAATTTCTAACCTCAAGTCTTTTGCATCGTTATTGTTCATCAAGATCGGTAATGTTACGCTAATTGTGGTTCCTTTCATAACCTCCGACTTTAAATTAACCTGTCCATTGTGTAGTTTTGCAATTCCTTTTACTAAATACAAACCCAGCCCTAGACCCGGAGTATCATGTTGACCTCGTTGATATTTTCCAAACATCATCGGCTGATCAGCTTCTGAAATACCCATGCCTTCATCGGCAACACTCAGTATGACTTGATTGTTTTCTTCAAGCGACTGAATAGTAATGTTGCCACCATTGGGTGAGTATTTGATGGCATTTTCAACAAGATTGTTAACCATCATTTGTAAAAGTTCACCATCTCCTGAAATTTTATTGGCCTTATTCATGGCGATGATCTGATGTTTTCCTTGATTCAAAAGCGATGCATAGTTTTCAGCTCTTCTGATTATCTCTTCACAACTTACCCAGGCTGCGTTGCGTTGCCAGTAGGTTTTCACCATGTGATCTTCCGCAAGTGCTCGATTGACAAGGTCGGATAGATAACGTGCAGAAAGTCGTTGCTTTTCAATTGAAGCGGTCAGCTTCGAGTTTTTGCTGCTTTGTAATTCAAGCAAATCACAACTGGATTCAATCACGCTTAATGGTGTCCTAAACTCATGCGCAACCATTCTCATGAATTGATGCTGGCGCATATTGGTCATATGCTCTTCATCTAGCGATTTTTGAAGTTGATCTCGAGAGTTTTTTAAATCCAACTCATTGATTTTTAATTGAT
>SLCQ01000256.1 GCA_007125745.1 Nitrincola sp. | reverse complement strand
TGTCGGTTACCCTGATCAACCCGATCGCAATGGAAGAAGGTCTACGCTTCGCAATTCGTGAAGGTGGCCGTACCGTTGGTGCAGGTGTTGTTTCAAAAATTCTTGATTAATTTTTGAAATAGTCTTGCTACACAGTAGGGATGTCTATATAATTCGCATCCCTATTATGCAGTAGGCCAGTAGCTCAATTGGCAGAGCAGCGGTCTCCAAAACCGCAGGTTGGGGGTTCGATTCCCTCCTGGCCTGCCACTTTCACTCGGAAGTGGCGTCACATAGCGTAAGCTTACCTAATTAAGCCGAGGCTTCTAGCGTGAACACAAAAGTACAAGCTGAAGAATCTAAATACGACAGCATTAAGTGGATAGCTGTCATTGCGATCATCGCCGCAGGTGTTGTCGGAAACTCGTGGTTTTCGGGCGAATCGCTGTTATACAGAGTGTTGGCGCTTTTGGTGCTGGCTGCAATTGCTGGTTTTATCGCATTGCAAACAGCGAAAGGTCGCACATGGTTCAAGTTATTTAAAGATGCTAAAGGCGAAATGCGCCGTGTTGTTTGGCCAACTCGTCAAGAAACATTGCAGACAACATTGATGGTGTTGGCGGCGGTATTGGTTGTTGCATTGATGCTGTGGGGCATGGATACATTCTTCGGCTGGGTTGTTTCCAGCGCCATAGGCTAGGAGTTGAGCATGAGTACAGAAGAAAAAAAACGCTGGTATGTTGTGCATGCTTACTCTGGATATGAAAAACGAGTAATGACAGGCCTGAAGGAGCGTATTGAGCTTCAGGGCGTGCAAGATCTGTTTGGCGAGATATTGGTTCCAACAGAAGAAGTTGTCGAGATTCGTGATGGTAAAAAGCGCAAGTCTGAGCGTAAGTTCTACCCAGGATATGTGCTTGTAAACATGGTCATGAACGACGAAACTTGGCATTTGGTAAAAAATACACCTCGAGTACTCGGATTTATCGGTGGTACGGCGGACAAACCTGCGCCGATTACAGAGCGTGAAGCAAATGAAATTCTGCAACGTGTAGAGAGTGGTGCAGATAAGCCAAGGCCAAAAACAGTATTTGAACCCGGTGAAATGGTTCGTGTTATTGATGGACCATTTGCTGACTTTAACGGCGTCGTTGAAGAAGTGAATTACGAGAAAAACCGACTGCAAGTTGCCGTGCTGATTTTCGGCCGCTCAACACCCGTAGAATTGGAGTTCCGTCAAGTCGAAAAGGCTTGATGCATATTTTATTAAGCTCGAGCTTTGTCTCGGGCTGTTTTGTGTAACAACGGGGAGCTGAAAAGCGTTTGAACCCATAGGAGTAGCTTAAATGGCTAAAAAAATTAGTGCTTATATCAAGCTGCAGGTTAAAGCCGGTCAGGCTAACCCCAGTCCACCTGTGGGTCCTGCACTAGGTCAGCATGGCGTCAATATCATGGAGTTCTGTAAAGCATTCAATGCTGCAACTCAAGGTGTTGAGCCCGGTTTGCCTACACCAGTTGTTATTACGGTATACAGTGACCGTAGTTTCACTTTTATCACCAAAACGCCGCCCGCAGCAATTTTGCTTAAGAAAGCAGCTGGCCTGAAGAGTGGATCAGCTCGTCCTAATACTGAGAAGGTAGCGACAGTTACACGCGCTCAAGTAGAAGAGATTGCGACCATTAAGATGCCGGACTTAACCGCTTCAGATATGGATGCTGCCGTACGTACTATCTCTGGAAGTGCGCGTTCTATGGGTATCATAGTAGAGGGTGAAGAGTAATGGCTAAGCTATCTAAGCGCCAAAAAGCGATCAATGAAAAACTGGTTGCTGGCAAACTATACCCGGTTCAAGAAGCTGTTGCAGTGCTTGCCGAAGTATCCAAAGTCAAATTTACCGAATCCTTTGATGTGGCCGTTAATCTGGGCGTTGATCCGCGTAAATCGGATCAGGTTGTTCGTGGTTCAACAGTGTTGCCACATGGCACAGGTAAGGATGTTCGTGTAGCTGTATTCGCACAAGGCGAAAATGCTGAAAAGGCTAAAGCTGCCGGTGCAGATGTTGTTGGCTTTGAAGATCTGGCAGAGCAGGTCAAAGCAGGTAATTTAGACTTTGATGTTGTTATCGCAACGCCTGATGCTATGCGTATCGTAGGTCAGTTAGGTCAAGTGTTAGGTCCACGTGGCTTAATGCCAAACCCTAAAGTTGGCACGGTGACACCTGATGTCGTGACTGCTGTACAAAACGCAAAAGCAGGCCAAGTGCGTTTCCGCACAGACAAAAACGGCATTATCCATTGTTCAGTGGGTAAGATCGGTTTTTCTGCAGATGCAATCAAAGAAAATATCGAAGCGCTCGTTGCAGATCTGAAGAAGCTTAAGCCTTCTACCTCTAAGGGCGTTTACGTAAAGAAAGTAACCCTGTCCACTACCATGGGACCAGGGGTGGCAGTTGATCAGTCTTCTTTAGGCTGAATCTAACTGTAACGTTTTTGAGGGTCTTCGTGACCTGTCAGACAGAGACGAAGACCGTCAAAGACCGTAGGCGAAGGTATAACTTACCTTCTTAATGGCTTTGCTGGCCTACGCAGACGGTGAGATTCAAATGAATCAAATAACCACCGTACTCGAACTCAATGTAAACATTGGGTATTTGGTTTGGTAAATGGTCGAAAGACTCAATCCAGGAGTAAATCGTGGCATTAGGACTCGAAGACAAAAAAGCGATCGTCGCTGAAGTCCAGGAAGCTGCTAAATCAGCTGTGTCAGCTGT